>CAZEFP010000033.1:0-2678 GCA_964511565.1 uncultured Planctomycetaceae bacterium | reverse complement strand
CCACCGAGCGGGACATGAAATCAGCCAAGGGGAGCTCTCCAAGGGCCTCAGGCCCTATCCCCATTTCGGATGTCCAAGGGCTGGAGCCCGAGGTCCATTTGGCGGAAACGGTCGGGCACCAGGGGGGTGGGCGGGGCGTGGCCGGTGATCGGTGCGGGGGCCCCTCACGGGGTCCTCAGAGCGGATTGGTGACCCCGTAGTGCATCATTATGAGTCACTCGGGCCAGGCGCCGTTCAGAGCTCGTCGTACATCCTCAGGAGCTCATCCGCCCGCGCTCCCTCCGTGTTGACCTTCCTCCAGGCAGGGGCCGAGCGGCCCAGGAAGGCAGCCGACGAGGCGAGGCAGGCGAGCTGGAACGCCACGGCCGGTCCGGTCTCGGTACCCAGGAGGGAGATCGAGCCCAGGCTCGCGACGGTGGTGAGGGCCAGGAACCCCGCCGTCGTGGTCGCCAGGACCATGGCGGCCCGCCGGCGGGGGGGGGTCCTCCCCAGGAGGAACAAGAGTCCCACGAAGCCGGCAGGGACGCCCGGCAGGAGCGCTGCCCGGGGGTCGCCGGTCCAGGAGGGGGCATTCCAGGCCAGGATGGCCAGGGTCACGGCCAGGGCTGCGCTGGATTGCCACACCCCCCGGAGCGCGTCGCTCCGGACCTGGTCGGGGTCGGGCCTCTCCCCCTGGCTCCCGTGGTGCTCGGTCTCCACGGCGCCCTCTTCGTGGGCACCGGTCCGGCGGATCCGGACCGGGCGGGAGAACAGAAGTTCTTGGCCCCTGGAGTGCCGCTCTGGGGGCTTTCCAGCCGATGTAGCGAGGAGGTGCCCGTCCCTCTCGGCACCATTCCGGGCCGCGCTCGACCTCGCCGAGCCCCCGCTCCCTCCCCGACTGCCCGCTTCCGTTGCTGCTGCCTTCCCTGATTCTCTGCGTCCTCCTCCTCACGGTGCTCACCATGGGCTTCGAGGAGGAGGCCGGCGTGACCCGCGAGGTGGACGCCACGGACGCCGAAGGATGGCCGGGGCTCGAGCAGATCGACATCGGTCTGGGCCAGGCAGGTCGCCTCCCCGAGTCGGTCGAGGTGGACGAGGAGCCCGGGGCCGGGCGCTGGCGCGTGGTCTTCACCCTGGCGTCGGACCGCGAGGCGGAGCGGGTCTCCCTCGCAGGGGACTTCAACGGGTGGAACCTCGAGGCCGCGCCGATGGAGCGCGCCGCCGATGGCCGGTGGCGCGCCGAGGTGAGCCTGCGGAGCGGGGCGTACCGCTACAAGTTCTGCCTGGACGGGCGAGAGTGGGTCCCCGACCCCACCAACGAGGAGGCAGAGGACGATGGCTTCGAGTCCTGCAACTCGATCCTCCGCCTCGGCTCCCTCGGCCAGCCGGACGGCCTCGACCTGGGCCCGTCCGTGGGTGGGATCCGGACCGAGGGGCTCACGCACGACCCCGAGGAGCCGCTCTACCTCCACCGCCTTCCCGAGGGCAAGTGGCGCGTGCGCTACCGCACCCTCGCGGGCGACGTGACGGGGGTGTTGCTGCTGCTCGAGGGGGGAGCGACCCATGCCATGGAGCGGGTGCCCTCCCCCGATCCGTTCCAGTTCTGGCAGGTCGACATGGACCGCGCCGAGGAGCCCGCCCGCTACACCTTCGGGCTGGAGACCGAGTCGCTCTGCGTCGCGGATCCGCGGGTCCACGCATACCACCCGGCGGCCCACGCCACGCTGGAGACCCCCGACTGGGCCAAGCACGCGATCTGGTACCAGATCTTCCCAGAGCGCTTCCGAAACGGCGACGTGTCGAACGACCCCGAGCCTGTTCGAGCCTGGACGAGCGAGTGGACCGAGCCCGCGGAGTGGGAGGGCGCTGACGGCCAGACCTTCTGGGAGTACTACGTCTACCAGCGCATGTACGGGGGAGACCTCGCCGGGATCGAGGAGCAGCTCGATCACCTGGTGGAGCTTGGCGTCACCGCGATCTATCTGAACCCGATCTTCCAGGCGGCCGGGCCGCACAAGTACAACGCCACCGACTTCCGTCACGTGGACACGGGGCTCGGCGCAGGAGAGGACTACGAGGAGGCGACGGCCGGCGAGGACCTGCTCGACCCCGAGTCCTGGACGTGGACCCCGTCCGACCGCCTCTTCCTGGACTTCCTCGCCACGTGCAAGAGCCGCGGCCTGCGGGTCGTGCTGGACGCCGTCTTCAATCACGTCGGCGTTGCCCACCCCGCCTTCCAGGACGTCCAGGAGCACCGGGAGGCCTCGCGCTTCGCGGACTGGTTCCAGATTCGCTCCTGGGATCCCTTCGAGTACGTCGGCTGGGCGGGCTTCGGTGACCTCCCGGTCTTCGCCAAGGAGGGGGGCGGGCTCGCGTCCGATGCGGTGAAGGAGCACCTGTTCGCGGTGACCCGCCGCTGGATGGACCCGGACGGCGACGGCGACCCCTCGGACGGGATCGACGGCTGGCGCCTCGACGTCCCGATGGAGCTCCCCGCGGGCTTCTGGGAGGAGTGGCGCGCCCTCGTCAAGTCCATCAACCCCGACGCCTTCATCTCCGGTGAGATCTGGCACCGCGCCGACGAGTGGCTCGGGGGCAAGCACTTCGACGCGGTCATGAACTACCGCTTCGCGGACCCCGTGGTCGCGTGGGTGGGGAACGTCGAGCGCAAGCTCTCGGTGTCCGCGCTCGACGCGCGC
>CAZEFP010000032.1:0-13684 GCA_964511565.1 uncultured Planctomycetaceae bacterium | reverse complement strand
ATCTCGGGCGTGCAGCGCCTGCCCAACGGCAACACCATGGTCTGCAGCGGCGCGCCGGGCCGCGTCTTCGAGGTCGCCCCCGACGGCGAGATCGTGTGGGACTGGCGCAGCCCCTTCACCGCGCCCGAGGGCACCGAGCAGGACTTGAAGGAGTGGCCCACCGCCATGTTCCGCGCCCTGCGCTATGGCCCGGAGCACCCAGGCATCGTCGCGCTCCGCGCCAGCGGCATCGCGATCCCCCTGGACCCCGGCGTCGGGCCGCCCACCAACCAGTACGTCCCGCCCGCCGACGACGCGCCCGACGAGGACTGAGCAGAGGCCCCGGGTTCCGATGCTCGCAGCTCCGTTCGCGAGGTCGCCCCAGGGTGGAGAGCCGGTGCTCGAGCGGCAAGGCGCCGGAGACCCGAACGCCTCAGCAAGGTGTCCCTTCGCGCGCCGGTTGGTGGTGGTGCTCCGATGGCGTGGCGCTCCACCGCGGCGAGCACGCCTCCCTCGCGGTCGCACTCGACGCAGTTCCGCTGGAGCAGGTCACTTCGCCGTTCTCCTGGGGAAAGAAGGCGCAGCCCACGAACATGAAGCTCCTTCGCTTGTTGCCCTTCTTCATCTTGCGTCGCGGTCTCCGACCCCGGCCTCCGAGCCCACGGAGTCCTGAACCTCGGGCGCAGCGGTCTCGGCGAGGGTCATGCTCCGGATGGCTCCGAAGCCCTTCCCCTCAAGCTTCTTGCCGGGCCGCCTCAGGTGGACGTGCCCGGCGCCAGCCGAGAACTCCTTGACCGTGATGAGGCGGGCCTCGAAGGACCGACCCCACTTGGGGGTGACCACCACGTCCTTCCCGACCATCTCCTTCCAGCTATCGATCTTGGCCCTCTGGGCAGCCTGCTCTGCGGCGGTGGGGGCGGGCGCGTCCCCCGCGAGTCGGGCTGCGAGGATTCCCGCGGCGGGCAGGACCATGGGCGCGACCATCAAGAGAACCAGCGCGCCTCCGAGGCGACGCTGCCGCTTCGTTGCGGGCGGCCTTGGCCGTCTGGGCTTCCTCAGGGCTGCCCTCAAGGCCAAGGGGCCGTAGACCAGGGACATGAGGAACAGCCACAGGAGAGAGCTTGGCCCCCACATGATCGCCATGAAGAGATTGAGCCTGGCGATCTGCTCGATCCACGAGCCCAGCAGGATCGCGAGCCACGCGACGGAGAACAGGGACGGTGACATGCAGAGCCAGAAGAGCACGGGGTAGGGCATGAAGGTGAACATGCCGCTCCGCGGCTCCCTGGTGGCGGGGGTCATTCGGGCATCGGTCATGGGGCAGCCTCGAGGTCTTGGGGTCCCCGAAGGGTGGTGGACATCGCGCCGTGGTGAGGCGCCGCGTCCGGGGGAGGCGACGAGGAGTGCTCATCGCGGCAGGCCCACATACTCGGCGCATCTTGATCCCATCGGCCTGCACTCACACTGGGCCCGTTGATCAGCCCACCTGATCGATGGCTTTCTCCGCTCTCCCCCCCTCCCTGGGGGCCGGACGAGGGACCCAAGCGGGCGCCCGTGCGGGGTGAGGCACTTGGACGCAGGGCGTAGGTTGAGAGTGGGTTCGTGGACCCCTCGATGTCTCAGCTTCGTCCTTCCCCACCCGAGGGTGCGACACGCTCTCGTCTGTCCGACCTCGTCCCCTCACGCGCTCGCCGTCACGGGTACCCTTTCACCATGCGCTCGCCTCTTCTCCGCCGCCTCGCCCTCGCCTCCATCGCCGCCGCCGTGCCGGGTCTCGCCTCGGCCCAGTACCAGCTGGTCTGGGAGGACCAGTTCAACGGCAACACCCTCGACCTCACCAAGTGGGAGCCGATGGTCGGTAACGGGTGCCCGAACCTGTGCGGGTGGGGCAACAACGAGCTGCAGTACTACCGGGCGGAGAACGCCACGGTCTCCAACGGCACGCTCAAGATCACCGCGCGCCAGCAGAACTTCGGGGGCGCCCAGTACACCTCCGCGCGGCTGCGCACGGCGAACAAGGCGGACTTCACCTACGGCCGCTTCGAGATGCGCGCGAAGATGCCCGCGGGCCAGGGCCTCTGGCCGGCTTTCTGGATGCTCCCCACGGACTACGTGTTCGGCGGCTGGGCGGCCAGCGGCGAGATCGACGTGATGGAGTACCTCGGCAACGACATCCGCACGGTCTACGGCACGATCCACTACGGGGGCGAGTACCCCGCAAACACCTACTCCGGTGGCTCGCGGACGGTGCCCTTCGGCAACCTGGTGGACGACTTCCACCAGTACGCGGTGGAGTGGGACGAGTTCGAGATGCGCTGGTACCTCGACGGCCAGCTCTACAGCACGAAGACCTCCTGGTGGAGCTCGGGCGGCGCCTACCCCGCGCCCTTCAACCAGCGCTTCCACATGCTCCTGAACCTCGCCGTGGGCGGGAACTGGCCGGGGAACCCGAACGGCTCCACCCAGTTCCCTGCGACCATGGAGGTGGACTACGTCCGCGTCTATCAGGAGGGCGGCTCGAACCCGAACGCCTGCGTCCAGGTCTTCGACGACATGGAGTTCACCGACCCCGCGTCGGAGTACTTCACCTTCGGCGGGCCCTCCGCCGGCGGCCAGGTGACCACGGTGGTGGGGGACAACCCGCCGGTGCCCGGCAGCCAGTCCATCGAGGCCAACTGGGGCAACCTCTTCAACACGCCCGGCTTCCTGGGCGGGTTCGGCAAGACCCGGCCCCTGGACCTCTCGAACGCCACGCACTTCGAGTTCTGGATCAAGCCCGAGGCGAGCCAGGACCTCGTCATCGAGGTCAACCTCCAGGACGACGACAACGGCGACAACGTCATCCCGTCGACCCCCGATGGGGCGGACGACGAGTTCCAGTACGAGCTGCACATCGCGCCGACGGGCACGGAGATCGTCAGCGGCGCCGGCTGGCAGAAGGTCTCGATCCCCATCGCCGACTTCGTGGACGACAACACCTTCCACACCGGCGGCAACGGCGTCTGGGACCCCACGCCCACGGGCGCCGGGGGCAACGGGCAGATGATCAACGTGGTCTTCGCGCTCGTCAGCCTGAACGGCCTCCCGGCGGACTTCCGCATCGACCAGTGCGAGTTCACCCGCAAGAGCGAGGTCTCTGGCCGGGTCTGGGCCGACGAGAACGGCGACGGGGTCGACAACCTCGAGTACGGCCTCGAGGGGGTGAGCGTTCGCCTCCTCGACGATCAGACGGGGGCCCTGGTCGGCGTGCGCATCACGGACGCGGACGGCCGCTACGCCTTCAGCGACCTCGCCGAGGGTGACTTCGCCCTCGAGGTCGACCCGGCGGGCCTCCCCTTCGGCGCGACCGCGACCTTCGACCCCGACGGCGTGAACACGCCCAACGCGGCGTCCCTGTCCCTCGACTGCGGAGACCAGCTGTCCGACCAGAACTTCGGCTATCGGCCCTACTACCTGGGTCAGAACTACTGCTCCCCGGCGCCCGCCAACTCCACGGGCAACCCGGGCCAGATCTCGGCCAGCGGTTCGGTGGTGACGGCGGAGAACGACGTGGTCCTGTTCTGCTCCTCCCTGCCGTCCAACCAGTTCGGCTACTTCCTCACCTCCATGACCCCCGGGTTCCTCCCGAACCCCGCCGGCAGCGAGGGCAACCTCTGCGTGCTCGGTGACATCGGTCGCTACATCGGCCCCGGCCAGGTCCAGAACAGCGGCCTGCTCGGACTGGTCTCCCTGGAGATCGACCTGGACGAGATGCCGCGACCCACCGGCCCCATGGCCGTGCAGCCCGGCGACACCTGGTACTTCCAGTTCTGGCACCGCGACGGCGGCTCCTCGGGCCCGGTCTCCAACATGACCGACGCCCTGCGGGTCCAGTTCCAGTGAGGCGCGGCGCCCCCCGTGGGAGCCATCGGTGCGGCCACGGCGGACGGAGAGCCCCGCGTGGTCTCCCTGGAACGCGACCCTCGTGGCTGTACGGCTCGCCGCTGGCCCTCGACGGCGACGTGCTGGCGCTCGCGAACGGAGGCGCGATCGAGATCCACCGGCGCGCCGGTCAGCCCTCGAGGTGGCTCAGGGCGAAGGAGAAGAGGAAGCCGAGGACCGCGTAGATGCCGGCACGGCTGCCGGTGCCCTCGACGGACTCGGGGATCATGGTGTCCACGATCATGGTGAGCATGGCGCCCGCCGCGAGGGCCGTGGTGGCCGCGACCACGAAGGGCGACACGCCGTCGAAGGCGAGGTAGCCGACGAGGGACGAGAGCCCGCAGGCCACGGCGATGGCCGACCAGACGCCGAAGACGTAGCCCGCCGAGCGGCCCGAGCGCTTCATGCCGTCGGAGCTGGAGAGGCCCTCGGGGAGGTTGGAGAGGAAGATGGCCACCACCGTCGCCACGCTCACCGCGCCGCCGTGGAGGATGCTCAGCCCGATGGCGATGGACTCGGGGATCCCGTCGAGGAGCGCGCCCACGGCGATGGCCGCGCCGCTGCCGGACTGCTCCTCCTCGCTGGGCTGGCGGTCGCCGGAGCGCTTGCGCTCCTTCGCGCCTCGCGCTGAGAGGAGCGCGTTGGCGCCCGCGTACAGGCCCGCGCCCACGAGGAAGCCCACGGCCGCCGCCCCCGTCCCCGCCTCCTGGAACGCCTCCTCCATGAGCTCGAAGGAGAGCGCGGAGATGAGCACGCCGCTCCCGAAGGCCATGACCGCGGCCACCACGGCCTTGGGCACCTGCACGAGGAAGCCCACGGCGGCGCCCACCACCAGCGCGCCGCCCGACACCGCGCCCCAGAAGAGCGCCTGTACCCAGAGTTGATCCATGGAGACCTCGCTCGGCGAGGGTCCTCATCATCTTGCCGGATGCGCGGGCGGAAGCCTCGCTCCGCCCGTCATCCCGCCGCGGACCCCTGGCGCGGGTACGTCAGCCGCCGCCAGAGCAGCTCGAAGGGACCGCCCCTGGCGCGGGCCATCCAGAGGCTGCTGAGGATCACCTGGACCGTGAAGATGAGCACCGCGAGGGCGGCGAGCTGAGGTCGAGAGAGGTCCCCGAACTTCCCCGCGCCGTGCCCGTAGAAGATCAGCCCGGCGACGATGTTCTGGCCCAGGTAGTTGGTCAGGGCCATGCGCCCGGTGGCGGCGAGGCCGCGCCTCAGCCTCGTGCCGATGGAGCTCGTGCACCACACGGCAATGAGCCCGGCGTAACCGGCGGAGAGGGACAGCCCGCCGAACTGGTGCAGGAGCACGTCCAGGACCCGGAGCCCGACGGTCGCGCCCTCGCGGCCGTGCAGGAGCAGGGACGCGCCCTCGAGGGTGAGCCCCAGGGCGAGGCCGCCGACGGCGAGGCGCCGGTGAATGCGCTGTCCGCCCGGCTCGGCCCAGCCCTTGCGCAGCACGGAGGCGCCGACGAGGAACAAGGCCATGATCCGCCAGTTGAAGGCGATGATCGAGGAGAGGAAGAGCCAGAAGAGGTAGATCTGGCCCCGGGCGGCGGAGCCCTCGAGGAAGGAGCCCTCGGCGAGGGCCTGGTCCAGGGCGCGCTCTCCGTCGCTTCCGCCCGAGCCCTCCACGTAGACGCCCTCGAAGAGCACGGAGAGCGTGATCCCGACGGCGAGGAACGCGCCGGCGATCCAGAGCATCGTGCGAGGTGAGCAGCGACGGAGCAGGAAGAGCACCGTGCCGGCCACCGCGTAGGGCAGCAGGATGTCACCGAAGAAGATGCAGGTGCCGTTGACGATCCCGAAGGCAGCGAGCACCGCGAGGCGGCGCGGGTAGAACGAGCGCGGATTCACGCCCCGGGCCTCGGCCCGGTCCACCTGCAGCGCGAGGCCCATGCCGAAGAGCAGGGAGAACAGCCCCATGAACTTGTTCTCCGCGAGGCCCCGCACCAGGGCCGCCGTCCACGCACTGGCCCCGCCACCTTCCCAGAGGCTGGGCGCGTCGCCGGCCACGGACAGCGGGAGGCCGAGGAACGGCAGGTTCACCATGAGGATGCCGAGGAGGGCCACCCCGCGGAGCACGTCGAGGAACTCGATGCGCTCGCTGGAGGCGGTGGGGCGGGCGGCTGCGAGGGACATGGTGGCTCCGGGAAGGGAGAGGCGCGGGCGGCAGGCGGCCCGTGCGAGCATAGGGGCTCGCCGGGGACCGTGCGGATCGACGGTCCGGAGGGGCGGTGGTACCATCCGAACATGAAGCTCGGCGCCCATCAGCCCCGGTTCGCTCCGGTGATCCCGGGCACACTGCTGGCGCTCCTCGTCTACGCGGTGCTGGTGCGGGTGGTGTCGATCTTCGGCCTCTTGACCCTCTCGTTCCCGAGGATCGAGGGGCCACCGGTGGACCGCACGCCGGGGACGGCGCTGGTGGTGGTCATGACCGTCATCCACGCCGGCTTCGCGGTGGCTCTGGTGAACCTCTTCCTCCGGAGCCGTCGAGCGCCCGCTGGCGTGCGCCGGGCGCACCTGGCGGGCTGCCTGTTCGGCGGGGCGCTGCTCGTGCTCCTGCAGTGGAGCGCCCTCAGCGGGCTCGGCGTCATGCACTCGATGCTCGACGGCGCCGGGCGTTGATCGCCCCGATGGGCCGTGGGGGGGCCTCTGTCGAGCCGTGTCCGGACGCGCGAGTTCGGATTCGAGACGGGGTCGAGGTGGGGAGTGGACTTCTTTCTAAGGGGTAAGGGTTATCCCTGACGATAGCCGCGGGAGTGGACGAGGGAGGGCCCCAGCAGCGTTGGGGGGCCGCCTCGCCCCGCCTCGGATCACCGCCAGAGCTTCCATGAGCTGCCCCTCCAAAGCCCGCGTCCTGCTCGTCGACGACGAGCCCCTCGTCTCCAGCGGTCTCCGTCGGACCCACCAGCAGTCCTTCGACTTCGTCTGCGCGAGCAGCCCAGAGGAGGCGCTCGAGCGGCTCGAGCAGGAGGGCCCCTTCGCGGTCGTGGTGTCCGACTACCAGATGCCGTCGGTGAACGGCGCGGAGTTCCTGAGCGAGGTGGCCGAGCGCTACCCGGACACGAGCCGGGTCATGCTCACGGGGCACGGAAACCTCGTGACGGCGGTGGACGCGGTGAACCGCGGCAGCATCTTCCGCTTCCTCATGAAGCCCTGCGACCCGGCGCTGTTCCGCAAGGTCGTCAGCGACGCGGCGGAGCAGTACCGGCTGCGCCGGGCGGAGCGGGACCTGTTGCGCGAGACCGTCCAGGGTGCGGTGGAGGTCCTCGTGGAGGTGATGGCCCTCAACAACCCGGCGGCCTTCGGCCGCTCACGCCGCGTCCAGCGCCTCGTCGCCGCCGCGGCGCGAGAGCTCGGGCTGGCGTCCACCTGGGAGCTCGAGACCGCCGCGCTGCTCTCCCAGCTTGGCCACGTGGCGATCCCGGACGTGATCCTCGAGCGAGCGAGCATGGGGCAGGCCCTCTCCGAGGACCAGGCTCGCATGCTGGACGAGCACCCGCAGCTCACGAGCCGGCTGCTCGGGAAGATCCCGCGGCTGCAGACCGTGGCCGCGATGATCGAGCCGGGGGCGGCTGATGATGGAACCGCCGATCCAGGGATCCAGATCGCGGCGCGCCTGCTCCGGGCGGCGACCGACTACGAGGAGCTGATGGCGCTCGGGGCCGAGGTGGAGCAGGCGCGGGCGGCGCTCGCCGACCCGACCCGCGGTCATGACGCGCGAGTGGTGCACGCCGTGGCGAGCGCGGGGGCGGAGCTCCACCGCGCGACGCTCCAGGCGCTGCCGGTGGCGAAGCTCCAGCCCGGGATGATCCTGGCGGAGGACCTGCGCGCCATGGGCGGCGGCCGGGTGATCCTGAAGCGGGGCCTCGAGCTGAGCGAGAGCTCCCTCGAGCGGCTGCGGAACTACGACGCCGCGGGGCTCCTTCAGACCGAGTCCGTGCGCGTGTTCCTGCGCGGGCGCACGGCGCCGACGGACTCGGCCGTGGCGGCCTGACGGGTCAAGCGCGCGCCTCGCGGGCGCAGAGCGCGAGGGCGGCCGCGATCGCAACCGCCGCGGGGAGCCAGAGGGGGACCTGGACCTCCCAGTCCCCGGGGCCCCGCCGTCGCCACTCGGGCGCGAAGCGCAGGGGTTCGGAGTTGCCCGCGACGTAGAAGGTCTCGCGGACCTCCCGATCCGATCGCGTCACGCGCAGCCGCCCGTGTTCGAGGCGGCACGAGACGCCGCCCCCGCCCCAGCCTGAGTAGAAGACGGAGTTGACGGGGTAGAGCAAGAGGAGCAGCGCCGCGAGCCCGAGGCAACCGCGGCGCGCGCCGCCGAGGCTCACGCGTCGGAGGTCTTGGACGCGCAGCAGCCCTTGGTGCACGCCTCTTCGGCCACCTGGGCCGCGGCCGGCTCGTCGGCGGGCTCGTCGGCGGGGCAGACCATGTCCTCGTCGGGGCAGACGTCGGGTGCGAAGCAGTCGGGGCCGGCGGGGCAGAGGGTCTCCTCGTCGCCGCAGGTGGCGCTGTCGAAGCAGCCCCCCTCGCTGCAGCAGCTCGCCTCGCCGTCGGCGGCCGGCGCGGAGCCGGCGGAGGCCTGGTCGATGCCCTGGAGGGCGAGCGCGGAGAGGGCGAGGGTGAGCACGCCCGCGGTGGTCATGGCCATGAGTCGCTTCATGCATGTGACCGTACATCGCGCCGGCGAAGAATGGGAGCGACCGGCCGCGGTCGATCTTGGGGATTGTCCCTGATGGAGCCCCACGCTCTCCGATCCCCGCGGGCGCGGTACAGGGTTAGATTCCCCACCTCACATCGGCCGAATTCCTGGACCGCCATGCAAACCACCCCCTGCTCGCTGCTCGTCATTGCCCTGTCCGTCGCCTGCGCCGCGGCGAGCCCTGAGCCCCAAGCCCCTGAGACCGCCCCTGCGCTGGCGGGGACCTCATCCGTGGAGCTCTTCCAGACGACCCGGGGCGGCGACCGGCTCGAGCCGGTCGAGGCCTCCTTCGGACCGGCAGCGCCCGGGGCGCGCCGGTTGACCCTGGACCCCTCGACCACCTTCCAGACCCTGGAGGGCATCGGCGGCTCCTTCACCGAGGCCAGCGGCCAGGTGCTCTCCGAGCTCTCCTCGGAGAAGCGCGACGAGGTGCTGAGGGCGTACTTCTCGCCCGAGGGCGCGCACTACTCCCTGACGCGGACGCACATCGCGAGCTGCGACTTCTCGGTCAAGCACTACAGCTACGCGCCGGTGCCCGATGACGTGGCCCTCGAGCACTTCACCATCGAGCCCGACCGCAACTACCTGCTGCCCATGATCAAGGACGCGCAGAAGGTGGAGGGCGCGGGCTTCAAGGTGCTGTCCTCGCCGTGGACGGCGCCGCCCTGGATGAAGGACAACGGCTGGTGGCACGGCGGTGAGCTGAAGCCCGAGCACTACTCGACCTTCGCCGACTACATCGTGCGCTACCTGAAGGCGTATGAGGCGGAGGGGATCCCGGTGTGGGGGATCACCCCGGAGAACGAGCCGCTGGGCAACGGCGGCAACTGGGAGAGCCTGCACTTCAACGCCGAGCAGATGCGGATGTTCATCGCCGATCATCTCGGCCCCGCCCTCGAGGCGTCCGGCCTCGACACCACCCTCTGGATGTACGACCAGAACCGCGAGGAGGAGATGATCGAGTGGGCCAACGTCATCCTCGGGGATGAGCGCGCGGCGTCCTTCGTGGACGGCATGGCGGTGCACTGGTACCAGAGCACCGTGGACGTGGGCGCGGAGGCGCTGGCCCACGTGCAGGAGAAGTTCCCGAACACGCCCATCCTCCACTCCGAGGGCTGCATCGACGCCATGGGGGACGACGAGCCCGTGGGCTGCTGGCTCGAGGATGACTGGTACTGGCGCCCCGCGGCCACGGACTGGGGCTTCATCTGGGCGCCCGACGAGGACAAGCCGGCCCACCCGCCGTACCGCCCCTTCTACCGCTACACCCGCGACCTCATCGGCGGCCTCAACCAGGGGCTGGTGGGCTGGATCGACTGGAACATGGTCCTCGACACCCGCGGCGGCCCGAACCACGTGCGCAACTACTGCCTCGCGCCGGTGATGGTCGACAGCGGCCGCGACCACGTGTACTACTCGCCGCTCTACTACTCGGTGGCCCACTTCAGCCGCTTCATGCGCCCCGGCGCGAAGCGCATCGCCATCGACGGCCACGACGACGACCTCATGGCCACCGCCGTGCAGAACCCGGACGGCTCCATCGCCGTGGCGGTCTTCAACCTGACCCTCGAGCCCGTGGCCTACGCGATCCAGCACGGGGACGACACGATCCCCGTCACCATCGAGGGCCAGGCGCTCCAGACCCTCGTGCTGCGCTGACGGACCCCGGGGCGCTTCGAGCCCATGGGAGAGCCCCCCGTCCTGCGCGTGGTCGCAGGGCGGGGGGCTCTTGTTCACGCGGAGCGCGACGCGGGCTGGGTCAGTCGGCGACCACGAAGAGCACCCAGGCGGGGGTGGAGCTCTCCTCGAAGGTCTGGCGCTCGCCGTTGAGCTTGTAGGAGACCTCGAACCGGTTCGCGTCGACCGGGCCGGCGGCCCGGCGGACCTGCGGCGAGGTCCGGGATCCGTCGGCCTGGCCCCAGTGCTCCGAGGCGAGGATCTTCACCTCACCCTGGTCCGCGACGATGCTGCCGACGGCCTGGCGGCTGCTGCCCTTCCAGACCGCGGCGTCCACGGTGGCCCCCGGGAGCATCCCGGTGCTGGTGACGGTTCCCGAGGAGGAGGGTGAGTCGGAGGAGGCCGTCAGGGTGGCCCTGACGCCGGCGGTCGCCCTGAGGCTCGCCTCGAGCTCGATGGACTTCTCCTCGTCAGCGCCGAGGCTCTCCAGCGCCTTCAGGAGCTCCTCGGCGTCGATGTCCTCGAGCTCCATGGTCAGGTCGAGCTCGGTCCTCCCGAGCAGCTCCGTGGTCGAGGTGCGGCTCCTGCCACCGATGCCGATGAAGCCGTAGGTGATCGACTCGATCCCTTCGCCGAACTGCAACCGCCAGGTGCCGCTGCGCCGACCCTCGACGGTGACGACGGCCTCCATGTTGCTGTCGCCTTCCTCGAAGACCTGCTCGGCCTTCCATTGGCCAGCCTCGACGGCGACGGAGGGGCGCGCCACGGCCGCCACGGGCTCGGCGGCCTCGGAGGTCCCCTCCACCTCGATATGGAGGCCACAGGCGCTGAGGAGGGCGAGGGGGGCGGCGAGGAGGGGGAGCTGCTTCATGGTGACTCGGGGAGCTTGGTGCCGGCCCAGGATCGTGGTGGGAGGGCCCGTCGGAACTTCGACGTGTCCCTTCTTGTTGGGGACTCGCCCCCGGACGTTTCCTGGAAATGTGCCTGCGCCCCGTGCGCTCACCCTGCCCTCCGCCGCCCGATCAGGGAGGCGGAGGGCAGGGTGAGGCGTGGATGGAGGGTCAGGACGCGCCCGTCACCGCTGAAGGCCCAGCGAGGACGCCAAAGTCCTTGGCGGAGAAGTTCGCGAAGGCGGGGTTGCCGGCGACCGACGCGAACAGCTTCGAGCCTTGGTAGTCGAGGAAGGCCTGGTGGCTCTCGAAGACGTAGACGCCGCCGTAGGTGCCGGTGAGGTCATTCACGAGCCAGTGCTTGGAGACGAGGCCTGGGATGGCGGCGAACTCGGGAGCGAGCTCGTGGCACATCTCCTCGTACTGACTGCGAAGGAGGCCATCGAGTTGGAAGTTGACGACGAGCACGTGCATGGGACAGAGCTTGATGGGGAGTCTGACGGCAGGCAGGCAGGCGTGGCGGGGAGGGTACGGGGGATGGAGCCCCACGGAAACTCCGTTCCTGCCGCGGACGTGGTCTGGCCGTATGCAGTGGGCTTGGGGGCCCGGCAGGGAGGTCTCGCACGGCCCTTGAACGGGCAGCGCCTGTTGCCTCTCATTGCCCCATGGTCCGCCTGCTCGTCTTCCTCGCCCTCGCGGCCTCAGGCCTCGGGGCCGCGTGGTGGCTCGGGGAGGCGCCGCGCCGGTTCGATGGGGTCCAGGCGGCCGAGCGCGAGGCACCCTCGGCTCGGCCCGGAGCGGCGACCCTCGCTCCCATCGGCCTCAGGGAGGCCCGCCTCGTCGGCGGGGCCCTCGCCTCGACCGGCGAGGCCTTTGCCGAGTTCGAGAAGCGGCCTGCCGCCGACATCGACGACGACGGACTCGCGAGACTCCTGGCCGCGCTCCGCTCCGACGAGGTGCGATGGAACGCCACCAGCGCAGCCTCGACGCTGCACGATCACGTGTGGGCAGGGGGAACGGCTCGCGGCCGGATCGCGGCCCTCGCCGAGCCCCTGCTCCGCTCTGACGATCGGCAGCAGCGCATCATGGTCACCGCCCTTTGCATGCACATCGCGACCGTCGAGGCAGAGGCCGGTCGCCCCTCGAGGCCGCCCATCGAGGTGACCGAGGCGGCCATGCGTTGGCTCGGGGGTCCGGGAGCCCACCCCGACGCCCTCGACTTCCGAACGTGCTACGCGCCCGACCAGTGGCGTGCTCGGCGCTTCTGCGAGGCCCTCGAGACCCACGTCCGCCAGGACCTGCGCGAGCTCCTGCTCCGTCCAGTCAAATCCATCGAGCAGCCGAACGAGGCCCGCTTCGAGGCCGCCTGGATCCTGACCGTGGCCGGCGCCCCCTGGCCCGAGGGCGCCGCCGCCGTCCTCGTGGAACACCTCGCGGACAACCACATCGACGAGGACGCCGTGCGCGCCATGTACGCCCTCAAGCACCTCGGGCCCGCCGCCCTCCCCGCCCTCGAGACCGCGCGCGCCACCTCCTCCGACCCCCAGCAGCGCCTCGCCGCCGAGCTCGTCCTCGCCGAGCTCCACACCCCCGGCTCGAGCCGCGCCTTCGGCTTGAAGGCCCAGCGCATCTTCCACTCCGCCGTCCCCTTCCCGGCCGCGGACTGGTCGCCACGGTTCATGTGGTGAGGCGCGCGCGAGGCGCCCCTCTCCAGCCCCTCGATGTCCGCCTTTGGGCGGAAGCACGCGCGATGCCACCTCCCCACAGGCCGCGGCGCGGGGTACAACCGTCGCCATGAGCAAGTCACGAGTCCTGGTGATCGGATGCGGGAACATGGGCGCCTCCCACGCGCGCGCCTACGCGGCTCTCGACGAGTTCGAGCTGGTGGGGGTGGTGAGCCGGGGGCCCGAGAGCCGTGAGGCCCTCAGCGCCGAGCTCGGCGGGGTGCCGACCTACGGCGACGCTCTGGCGGCCATCGCCGAGGCGAAGCCGGACGCGGTGTCCATCAACACCTACCCGGACACCCACTACGAGCTCTGCAAGGCGGCCCTGAACGCGGGGGCCCACGTGTTCATCGAGAAGCCCCTGGCGGAGACCCTGGAGCAGTGCGAGGAGCTCGTGGCTCTGTCGCGGGAGAAGGGCCTGGCGCTGGTCGTCGGCTACATCCTCCGCGTCCACCCCGCCTGGACCAAGTTCATCGAGGTCGCGCGCACCCTGGGCAAGCCCCTGGTGATGCGCATGAACCTGAACCAGCAGAGCCGGGGCAAGGAGTGGGCCACCCACCGGGCCCTGATGGACTCGATCTCACCGATCGTGGACTGCGGCGTGCACTACGTGGACGTCATGTGCCAGATGACCCGCTCCAAGCCCGTGCGCGTCTCCGCCATCGGCGCCCGCCTGACCGAGGAGCTCAAGCCCGGCATGTACAACTACGGCCAGCTCCAGGTCACCTTCGAGGACGGCTCGGTCGGCTGGTACGAGGCCGGCTGGGGCCCGATGATGAGCGAGACCGCCT
>CAZEFP010000031.1:0-13762 GCA_964511565.1 uncultured Planctomycetaceae bacterium | reverse complement strand
ATGGATGAGCAATTAGATGTCGACTGGCTGGTGGCCGGGAGCGGCGCAGCGGGCTGCGCCATCGCGGGCGCGGCGGGAGCCGTGGCCGCCGGCGCAGGGGCCGAACGGGCGGCGCCAGCGGCACCCGTCTGCTCGTGGATGGAATCGAGGACGCTCGCCGCGAGGGACTTCAGCGTCGGGAACACGCCTTGGCCCGAGCTCGCAATCCCCTCGAAGGAGGGCGCGCCGAAGCGGTTGATCTTCGCCTCGAGCTCCTCCACCGGCAGCGCGTCGGGGAGATCCCGCTTGTTGTATTGGATGACCATCGGGATGGACATGATGTCCTTGCCGTACTCGCGGAGGTTCTCCTCGAGGTTCCGCAGGGACTCGAGGTTCTCCTCCATCATGGAGGCGCTGGAGTCCGCGATGAAGATGACCCCGTCGACCCCCTGCAACACGAGCTTGCGCGTCGAGTTGTAGTAGACCTGCCCCGGCACCGTGTAGAGCTGGAACTGCGTCCTCATGCCGGCCACGGTCCCGAGGTCCAGGGGCATGAAGTCGAAGAACAGCGTCCGGTCCCCGTCCGTCGAGATGCTCGTCAGGTCGCCCTTGTTGGACTCTGGCGCGCGCTGATGGACGACCTCAAGGTTGGTCGTCTTACCGGACATTCCCGGGCCGTAGTAGACGATCTTCACCGTCACGCTCTTCTGAGCAAAGTTGATCTGAACCATCTCTCAGTGGTCTCCAGAGGATCCGTTGGTCGCGTCGCTGGCGGCACTCGCCGCCGAAACATCAGGAGCCGCGCCCGGCTCGCTGACGGAGTCGTTCATGAGCTCGTGGAGCGGAACGGTTCCACCCACCTGTTTGGACGCAGCCGAGCTGGCCGCATCCCTGCTCTCCTTTTGCCCCCCCGCGAGAGGCGCGGGCGGTTGCACGTTGTCGGATCTCCCCATCTCCCGAAGCAGCCGCTGCAGCCGCTCGACGGCGACCTCCATCGGCAGGCTGACGCTGGCGGGGTCGACCTCGGGCTCAAGCACGGCGAGGACGTTGGCCCCGGGGCCGAGCTGGACCACGAGGGAGCCCTCCGATGCCACCATCGAGAAGCGCTTCTCGAACTCCCAGCCCACGCCACCGCTTGTCCGCGCGAGGTCGTCGACCCAGCTCGCTGCGAAGGCGACGATCGAGGACGCGTCCACGCGGTCGCGATCCACCGAGTCCACCGGAGTCACGCACGAGGTGATGTCCAGCCAGGCGCCCGTGGCGGCGTCCGCCTCCAGGATGCAGAGGGCCATGCCGTCGTTGCTGAAGATCGCCGCGACCCTCACCCCTGGCTGCGCCGTCACCGAATCAAGGACTTCGCGAATCATGCCGCCTCCTCCACGCTCGGTGTCTCCACGAGCTCATCCATCATGCGGCTGGACGTTCCGGTGAGGCTGCGGGCGGCCCAGACGGCGGCCGTCCCTCCCTCAGCGGTCTTGAGGAAGAGCGAACCACCGCTCCCCTCACAGCGCAGCTCCTTGGGAGCGCCGAGCTGGAGCTTGCGGGAGGAGCTCCTCGTCGCCGAGAGCACATCCCGCACGGCCCGTGCGGACCGGTCCGCGGTGGTGCCCTGCGCCCCCTGAACCAGCGCGGTGTTGCCGCGCAGGAAGAAGGCGACGTGGACGTCGTCACGCCCGGCCAGCTCGAGCAGGCCCGGGCGGATGGACTCGCGGTCCAGCCCGCCGCCGGCGTCGATCTCGTCGCCGAGGAAGCGCCCGGTGCGTTCGACGTCAGCGAGCGCCTTGGAGAGCGAACGGGAGCTGGCGCAGTTGGCCATGACGCCGCGGAACCGCCCCTCGATGAGCCGGTTTCCCGGCATGATGTCGAGCAGCCGCGCGAGGGCGATCCTGGCGTCCTCCCAGGCGCCGCAGCGCCGGGCGATCTCGAACTGAAGGCGGAACGGACGCGGATCGTCCCTGCGGAGCTTGCCGGCCTCGGCGGCCAGCTGGAAGGCCCGCATTCCGTCTCGGCTCAGGTGATTGCCGAAGTACAGCTCGCCGAAGGCCGCCGCCTCGAAGTAGAGCGGCTCGCCCGAATCATCGATCTGTCGCCAACGGCCCACGTATTCGAGGGTCGCGGCCGCCTCCCCCCTCTTGAGCATCAGCTCGCAGAGCTCGCGGAAGGCCTGAGGATTGGGCTCCTTCTCCAGCTCGTCGGTGAGGCGCGCCACCCGGGCCCTGCGCTCGGCCTGACGGACACTCACCAGCAGTCGCTGGAGGGTATGGTCCCCGGGGAAGCGATCGAGGGCATCTCGGCAAAGCTCGAGCGCCGCGGCGGGGTCGCCTGCCTCGGAGACCTTCCGGACGCGCCGGGCGGCGGCCTCGGGGGTCGACCTTCCGAGCGACGCGTACCCGGTGACGCGCGCCCACATGCTCTGGAGGATGGCCATCTGCACAGCGCTCAGCGGCGCTTGGCCTCCCACTCGACGAGCGCGTTGATATCAAGCAGCGTCTGGTCCCTGTGGGGCCACGGGCCGCCCGAGAACCCGAGCGGGCCGACGGAGTCTGCGATCCGCACCGCGGTGCGGAAGTGACCGATGGCTTCGCGATAACGTCCCCGTTCAACTGCGGCGAGCCCCCGCATTCGCTCCAGCTCGGCCTCTTCCCGGCTCTGCTGAAGGGCGCGGTCGGACTCCGCGGCCCGGGCCTCCGAGGCGCGACGCAGCTCGGCGATCGCGATGGTGAGATCAGTCAGCTCCCTGCGCACTCCGAACGCACCCGTCCAGAAGTGGTGGCTGCGGGCGATGATCTCCAGCGCCGCCTGGCGCTCTTCCATGGCGGCAAGGTCTCCGACCTGCGCGGGGGCCACAGCACCCAGCTTGCGGTGGATCTTGACCTCCCGCGTGACCCCAACGGTGAGTAGCGTCGAGAGGACGGTACACCCGAGGACCAGGTGAACCATGCGGCGCCGATTGGCGGCGCGGCGGAGGTCCTCGAAGTTGGCGTCTCGAATCATCTGGCAGTTGGGGATAGCCCGCCGAAGGCGGGCATAGGGGTTATCGAGCAGCGCCCGGGCGGATCTGTACGGGAATCGCGGATGCCCGACCAACACCTCGCGCTGTTGCCGGGCCCACGAACCCTGTTGAGGGGTCCACGAGAAAGGGGGCCGGAAAAGAATTCCGGCCCCCTTCCAGGGTCGAGGCGGCGCAGCGCGCTCAGTTGGCCGGCGCGATCGCCAGGCTGCCCGCCGTGTTCCCAGCCGGATCGGCGAGGCCAGCATTGAGAATGACGGTCTCGCCCGCACCCAGCGCCTCGGAGAGGGTCAGCCGCACGTGATCCACGCCGATCGCTTCCGCGGCCGTCACCGTCGCGGAACCAGAGGTGCTCCAGTTACCCGGGGTGGCGGCAAAGGCGTAATCGATGCCCTCGCTGAACTCGACGTCGACGGTCGTCCCCGCCGCGTCCCACCAGAGGTTGCTGACACCGGCGTTGATGGTCGGGGTCACGGCGTCGCCGTTCGCGACCGCCGCGGAAGGCGTCGGTCCCGCGAGCGCGTTCCCGGCGAAGTCGGCGAGGTTCTCCATGGTCGTGACGATGGACGCGCCCTCCTGCATGTCATCCACCAGCAGCCGGACCGTGCTGGTCCCGCTGTTGTAGATCACGCCGAGGAGCCGGAGCTCCTCCGCACCATCGGTGACGACGTAGTTGGCACCGATCGTCGCCGTGGCAGGATCCAGCGGCTCGTCGAAGAGCACGTCCACGTAGTCCCCGCCGAAGCCCGGCGTGATCACGGTCGTGGAGGAGACCACCGTGGGCTCGCTCACATCAGCGGTCACGGTGAGGAGCACCGCACCTGCAGACGCGTTCCCCGCCGTATCCACCACCGCCGCGTTCACGTCGATGTCAAACCCAGGCGTGACCGTGGCCCCGCTGAAGGAGAGCTGGACCACCCGAGGGTCGACCAGGGTCGCGCTCGTGGCGGTGGTGCCGTTGTAGACATAGTTGGCCGCCGTCTCGGCCGCGGTCTCGTCGACGCTCTCGCTGAAGATCACGAAGGCGTTCTCCGTCGAGGACGGGTCCACCAGCGCCTGCGATCCCACCGCGGTGGGTCCTGCGACGGTGTCCCCCGTGACCGCCGCCGGAGCCGCAGCCGCCGGGGCGGTGATCGCGACGCCGTACTGGGTCCTAAGCGGCCGCTCAGCCGCGACCTCCAGCGTGAGCCCGTAGGTCTCCGCACTCGAGAGGTTGACCCCGCTACCTGCCGCGAAGGAGATGGTCACCGTGTCGTTGCCATCGAAGCTGAAGTCCGCGTTCGTGAGGGACACCGGGTTCGTCAGCGAGTCGACGCAGCTGTAGCTGGACGGCTCGGTGATGCCCCATCCCGACATCGGGTGGTTGAAGGTCGCGATGATCTGGTCGTTGTTGGCGCCCTCCACCGCTTCGAACTGCACCGAGGCGATGGCCGGGGCATCGGTGACCTCCGTCTGGAAGGGCTGCCCGAGGATCGGGAACAGGACGTTGCCAGCGAGGTCGACGAGCCCGACCACGTCGATCGTCGAGAGCGGATCGATCACCGCCCCGAAGGTCAACGTCACGCCGAGGCCGCCGTCCAGCTCGGAGGCGGAGAGGGGCGCGATCGGCGTTCCGGTGCCGTTGTCGTTCAGGATGTACTTGACCCCCTCCGGGTTGGAACCCGCGTCATAGAGGTCCGTCAGGCGCCGCATGGGCTCGGAGAAGCGGAGCGTGAGCTCGTCGCCCGCGCCGCTGGCCACGATGAAGGTGGACTCCAGACCAGGGCGATTCGCTTCACCGACGACGGTGGTCGAGATCGCGTCCGGCCCGATGGCGTTGCCCCCGAGGTCGCGGACCCCGGTGAAGCTGACCTGGACGTCGAACGAGCGGATGAGCGCAGCGGACCCCGGCCCGTCGAGCACGAGCGTCGCCGCGCCTCCCGAGGTGGAGTAGCTGACCGAGGAGCCGGTCAGGTCGATCGGGGTGCCGACGGGCGACTCGAGAGTCCAGTTGGTGACGTCCTCGACGTCCGCGGGGTACATGTCGTCGTCGAAGAGGACCGAGACCTGGTCGTTCTCGGCGCCCTCCACGGCCGTCCCCGACGCCGCGATGGACGTCGGCGCCACCACGTCGGTGGAGAGGAAGCCGCTGGGGCCGAACGGCGTGCCGAGGTCGTTGCCGGCCGGGTCGCTCACCGCCTGGGCGACGGTGAGGGTGTAGTCACCCGGAAGCGCGACCTCGTCGGTCTGAAGGCGGACGACGTTCCCGGCCACCACCGAGGCGCTCCCCACCGTCAGCGCCGGGGCGAAGGTGTAGTTCGCCGTGTCCGTGGCGGTGGTCGGGTCGACGTCCTCGGTGAAGACGACGTCGACCGTCTTGCCCGAGAGATCCGCGACGCGGTTCTGCGTGAGCGAGGAGACGCCGGGCGAATCGCTGTCACCGGAGGCCGTGGCCTGCGGCGCCGCCAGGGAGAACGTCTCGCCGTCGACATCCACCGCCCCCGCGGCGACCAGGTCACCGGTGGTCCCGTTGGCGACGTCGAAGTCGAGGTCGATGGTCAGCGTCCGGGTGAGGAGGTCATAGCTGAGGGTCTGCGCCGAGAGGTCGATGACGCCGAGGCCGCCCCCAATGGTCAGGGTCCACCGGTCGAAGTTCGCGGCGGTGTCCGGGTCAAGGGCTTGAGAGGTGCTGGCGACGACGCGGTCGTTCGCGACCCCCTCGACGGTCTCGAGGGTCACCGTGGTGAAGGCGTTCACCGGGACACTACCAGCGACGATCGGGCTGGTGATCGGCGCCAGGGGGTTGCCGTGCGCGTCGACGACTCCCGCGAGGGCGATCTGGTCGAGACCGGGGACCACCGGGCGGCTGAAGGTCACGCGGAGCTGCGTGTCGTCGCCGGCTTCGAACTCGACGTTCGTCGGCATCGTCAAGCCCTGAGCGTTGACGTGGTCCACGACCGTGAAGTTGGCGGGGATGGCTCCGAAGACCGGGCTCACCGGCTCGTCGAAGTCGAAGACGAGGACGCGGCCGAACTCATCCCCAGAGGTGACCGGGTCGAGGTCCTGGGTCACCGACGCGACCGTGGGCGCTGCAGTATCTCCCGTGGCAGCTCCCGTCAGGGCGTTGCTCCCCACGGACGTGGCGGCGACGGTCTCGACATCGCAGCTGAGCGTGAAGGAGGCGTGGAGGTTCGCAAAACGACCGAGGGTGAACGTCGCGACCTGGGTCGCGTTGTCCAGCTCGATCGTCGAACCCACGAGGTCGAGCGTGGTGCCCTCGACGGAGAGGTTCCAGTTGGAGATGTCCTCCGCCGAGTTCTCCAGGACGCGCGGGCCCGCGTAGAACTGAACCATGATCGTATCCCCCCCGAGCGTCGTGTCCGACGTGTCCTGGGTCGCCGAGAGGATCGAGAAGTTGGGGTTGCGAGCATCCGTCGACGTCACGTCGCGCCACTCATCGCTGACGCCGGCGACACCGACGAAGCGCACCTGGTGGTCCGGCGACACGACGCCGTCGAAGGCGATCGAGATCGTCTGCCCGTTGGCCGTGACGCTGAGGGCGGTCTGAGCCCCGGAGGCCTCCACGGAGGCCGGTGCGATGGTCCCCTCGAACCCCTGGAGCGTCGTCACGATCGTCTGACCGGCGGGGTCCAAGGTCAGGTTCTGCACCAGACCGCTGGTGGTGACGGCGGTCGCGTCGCTCGATGACGAGCACGCGGGCAGCGCCGCAGCGGCGAGGACGAGGAGCGCGAGACGGGCCTTGGAGAAAAGGGCCGCAACGGCGGCAGCAGGCGTAGTGGGGAGGTTCACGGTCTTGAGCGCCACGGGGCGGACGCTTGCGGGGAAACGAGACTCTTGGTGGGAGTGGCCGGCTCGCGTGGCAGCGGGCCGTCTGCCATCCCCTATCGAGTCATCCATGGGGAAGACCTTGAGTAGAAGTTCGCCTCAGGCGCCCACGAACCGGCGGGTCGGCCCCTCCCGCAGCGGGACCACACGGAAAGGTTTTCCGGCAGCGCGAGGCTCGGCCAGGGGCGCGAACCAGGGAGGGCACCTCGAGGGGCGGACCGATCCGCGCCCTTCGGACGGCCGACGGCGCCCGGCCTCAGAGGTTGCCGAGCCGGATCGCGCCGGTGGGGCACGCCCTGACGCAGGACTGATCCCGGGTGCAGTCGTAGTTGAGGGGCTTCTTCACCACCGCCGTATCCCCCCGCGCCTCGAAGCCACCGGTCGCGCAGGTCATCTCACAGACGCCGCATCCGATGCAGGCCGCCGGATCCAGGCGGAGGCTCACGTACTCGTGGGCGGTGACGGGGCAGGCCACCCCATCGGGGAGGTCGGCCCGGACCAGCCCCCGGGTCATCGGGTGGGAGGTGACGGCCCGGGTCGCCTCGCGGTAGCCGGCCTCGACGAGCTCATGCACACGATCGAAGTCGAAGCGATCCATGTCCCTGATCTTGGGCTGGACGAGGCACACCTCGTCCGACACCTGCCCGTGCAGGGAGTGCTCCATGATGACGTTCTCCACGATGTCGAACGCGCGGAACAGGGTCGAGACCGCGTGGGATCGGTAGTTGGGGACCCGGTGACTCGGCTTGACCGTGAGGTCGATCGCGATGATGCGGCGCGGCTTGAGCAGCTTGGCGAAGCGCAGCGGCAAGGCGTCCGTGATCCCTCCATCCATGAAGTGGCGGCCCTTCCACGAGAGGGGTTCGAAGACCCCGGGTAGCGCGCAGGAGCCATAGATCGCCTGAATGAGCGGGATGTCCCTGAATCCCCTTGTCCCGAAGAAGACCGGACCACCCGTCTCCAGGCAGACCGAGTTGCAGAAGAACGGGAGGTTGAGCTCGTCGAAGTTGCGCGAGGGGATCAGGCGCTCGAGGCTCTTCCGGAACGTCTCGCCGCTGTACATGCTGGGCGCCCGGATGCCGCGGCTCAGGAACTTCGCGAAGTTGAGCCGGAAGTAGTCGTCCTTCGCGAGGCCGGGGAGGACCTCCCCCATCTCGGCGGGGCTCATGGAGCTCGCGTAGAGGGCACCGATCAGGGATCCGATGCTCGTCCCGACGATCGCGTCCACCTCGATGCCGAGATCATCCAGCGCCCGGAGCACGCCGATGTGCGCCATTCCCCGCATCGCACCGCCCCCGAGCACGAGGACCGTCCCCAGCTCGGGAAGCGAGTCCAGACTCGGCCCGTGCCCGCTGGCCTCGCCCATGGGCGTCAGCAGCGGGTCGGGTTCCTGGGAGAAGGGGCCGCCTGCGTTCTGGATCATGACGAACGGACCCAGCGCCTCCGCGGTGGGTCCCTCACCAGAAATCTTCGACCCCCCCGGCGGCCGGCTTGAGCGAATCGCCGCTCTGGCGGCGCCGACCGGTCAGGTCAGCGAGAGGACCCCCGTGCTGTCCCCCAGGGGCGCTTCCTCCACGCCGAGCCGCTCCAGGAGGGCAAGGTGGAGGTTGTTGAGCGGGGTGTTGCGCTCGAAGGAGAGGGCGCGTCCGCCGCGCAACCGCGTCTTCTTCCCGGCGATCAGCGCGACGGGGAGGTCGTGGTGATCGTGACGGTTCCCGTCGGCGATCCCGCTCCCGTAGACCACCATGGAACGATCCAGCACGGAGCCCCCGCGCTCGCGGGCGCCCTCCAGCCCTCCGATGAAGCGCCCGAAAGCCTCCATGTGTAGCCGGTTGATCGCGGCGATCTGCTCGAGCTTCTCGGGGTCTCCCTTGTGATGGCTGAGGGCGTGGTGCCCCTCGCGCGCTCCCACCTCGGGGTACCGCCTCCCGCTGCCCTCGTTCCCGAGCATGAACGTGGCAATCCGCGTGACGTCCGTCTCGAGGGCGAGTCGGATCAGGGAGCCCATGAGGTCGGCCTGCTCGGCGAAGCTCCGCTGCCCGCGCTCGGGGCGCGCGCTGTCGGGGACCTCTCCCACGTGGGCAGCCCCGTCGAAGGAGAGCTGGCGCTCCAGCTCCCTCAAGCCGGTCTCGTACTCGTCCACGCGGGCTCGATCCTCGGCCCCGAGCCGACGCTCGAGGCGACGCGACTCCTCGCGGACGAAGTCGAGCACGCTCCGCCGCTCCTTGGCGCGACGCTCTCGCGCTTCGGCGCTGCGGCCCGGGTCCCCACCCCGGAAGAGGCGGTCGAAGACGCGCTGCGGGTCACTCTCCTTGGCGGCTGGGGCCGTGGCCGACTGCCAGGAGATGTGTCCGGAGTACGCGCATGCGTAGCCCGAGTCGCACTGCCCCGACTGGCGGCCAGCTTCGAGGCCGAGCGAGAGAGAGCGCACCCGAGTGCGCCCTCCGACCAGCCGAGCGGCGCGCTGGTCTGCAGACTCGCCCAGTCGCACCTGCCCCTCGGTCTTGAGCGGCTGGATCCCGGTGAGGTAGACCGCGGCCGCCCGGGCGTGATCGCCGGGGCCATCGCCGTTGGCTCGCGCCTTGTCCTGGGTGAGCCCACGGAGCAGCAGCAGGTTCCGCTGGAAGTCGCTCACGGGCTCCAGCAGCGGCGGGAGGCCGTCGAGGGTCGCGGTCCCCGGAGCCCGACGGCGCGGCTTCGCCCCGCCCCCCTCGGACACGGGCGCGCGCCACCGATCCACGTGGACCCCGTTCGGCGCGTAGACGTACACCAGCCGGCGCGTGGCCGGCGCGCTCTCGACCGGCGCCCCTGCGCTCGCCATGGCCTCGAGCCACGGCAGGGCGATGAGGGTCCCCGCTCCCCGTAGGACGGCCCGGCGCGGCAGGCAAACGCGCGAGACACGGGGGCCTGCGCCCTCGAGCTCCTCGATCGAACGGTCTGCTGCGGGGTCACTCATCGTCCACCTCTGCCGCGGCCTCTTCAGCGCCCGCGCGCACGCGCTGGAACTCCTCCGAGGCCACGACCCCAAGGATGACACGCCTCATCGTTGGCCGTCCAGGGTCGAGTCCTTCGAGGACCTCCGCCACGAGCGTTCGGTCCTCGCGCCCGAGCGCACGCCCCAGCCCGTAGACGCACATGCGCTCCACGAAGGCCTCCAGGAAGCGGTCCTCCGTGCGCAGCACGGCTGCGAGCTCGGCGGGTCCAGAGAAGGTCCGACCGTCGGGGAGCTCCCCGGTGGCGTCCAGGCGCAGGGGGTCGTCCGGTGCCCGGAGGGCCCCGGTGGCGGTGTACGCCTCCAGCCCGAAGCCGAGGGGGTCCATGCGGGCGTGGCAGGCTGCGCAGTTGGGATCCGCGCGGTGGCGGGCGAAGCGCTCCCTGAAGCTCAGTTCCTCCTCGCCCGCGGCGGGCTGCTCCAGCCCGTCCACCCCGGGGGGCGGAGGCGGGGGAGCGCTCCCCAGCAGCACGTCGAGGACCCACTTGCCTCGCTTGACCGGCGAGGAGCGGGTCGACTCGCTCGTGGCGAACAGCACGCTCGCGTGACCGAGCAGGCCCCGGCGCTCCGTGCCCGAGAGGTCGGCGAGGTACCAGCCCTCGCCGAGGCTCTCGATGCGGTCCTCGCGCTCGAGGCCGTAGTGCTTGGCGAGCCGCGCGTCCACCAGGGTCTCGGTCCCGTCGACGAGCTCCCACAGGCTGCGCTCCTCCTTGAAGGATCGAAGCAGGACGCGCACCGTCTCCTCCACCATGGACCGGATCAGCCGCGTCGAGAACTTCGGGAAGGCACGCCGGTCGGGCCGCTTGGTCGCGAGCACGCGCAGCTGCAGCCACTGCTCCGCGAAGCTCCGCACGAAGGCGTCCGCCCGGGGGTCCTCGAGCATCTCCTCCGCCACCGCCATGACACCGGCCTCGGTGTCCAGGGCACCGGATCGGGCGCGTTCGAGCAGCCCCTGATCGGGGACGCCGTTCCAGAGGAACCCCGCCAGCCGCGTGGCGACCTCGTGCCCGCCGAGACGCCGGCTCCCCCGGAGGTCCGTCTCCCCCACACCGACCTCGGGCTTGAAGAGGAAGCGCGGGCTCACGAGCATCCCCACCAGCGCCGCCCGGAGCCTCAGGCGCGGCTCATCCTTCCGCCGCGAGAGCCGCAGGAGCCTCCGGACGTCACCGGGCTCGACCTCGCCCACGCGCCAGGCGTCCGCGGCGAGCGAGGCCACCAGTGACTCCAGAGCATGCGACGGGTCCGAAGCGTCCGCGAGGGCCTCGGAGCAGCGCTGCCAGAGGCGGGTCGTTCGACCGCTATCCAGGGGCCCGACGACCTCGATCCAGTCCACCGCGAGGTTGCGGTCCTCCCCGCGCTCGCCGTCCCTTCCGGGGCGGTAGAAGTCGTTTCGAAACTCCACCCCGGCGAAGTGGTCGCCTCCATCGTCCACGCTGAGCCGCGCCTCGAAGACCTGCGCGTCCTCGGACCGGGCAGCGGTGGCCTCCTCCGTGCCGCCGCGGTCCCGCCGCCCGAGGGTGAGCCGAACCTCGCAAGGTTCGTCCCCCGCCTGCTGCCCCCAGACCCGCGCGCGCACGAGGTACTCGCCGCCCCGGGGCAGCGAGGCCTGCGCCCCGGCGATCCCGCGGGTGTAGAGCCAGTAGGCCTGCCCACGCGGGGCGCCGCCCGTCATGTCCGCGGGCAGGTAGCGCCGGACCCGCGGCGGTCCGGGCTCATCGGTGGCCAGCGCCCGCTCGGCGACCGCCTCAGCCGCCTCCAGGTAGCGCCTGAAGTCGAGGTCAGAGAGGGACTGCGCGGCGGACACGTGGTCGAACCCGTGCCCCACGGCGTCCTCCGGGAGGTACCGCCGCGCGTCGATGGAGACGTCGAACAAGTCCCTGGCGGCGGCCGTGTACTCGGCCACCGTCAGGCGACGCAGCGGGACCTCCGGCAGGGGGGCCGCGCTCTCCTCCGCCTCGCCCAACCGCGCCCGCACCCAGCCGGTGAAGCGCTCGCGCTCCGCCGCCTCAGGGGCCGCCTCCCCCGCCGGCGGCATCTCACCGAGCTCCACGCGCTCGAGCAGCCAGTCCCAGTCCTCCCGATCCCGGATCACCGAGCGCTCGTCGGCGCCGGAGAGATCGAGGTCCCCCTGGATGGAGGCGCCGCCGTGACAGCGGATGCAGTGCGCCTCAAGGAACGGGCGCGCGGCCTCGTCGAAGCCGTCACCGACGGCCAGGATCAGCACCAGGGCGAGCATCTGTCCAGGGTAACAACCGCCGCGCCCCCCCCGCCGGGACTTCAGCCCGGCTCAGAGGCTCTCGTAGGGCGTCACCTCATCGAAGGACACCTTGACCTTCATCGACCCCAGCTTGGCGACCACCTGCCGCCGCTCCCGGTCAATCTTGTGCACGAGCACCCGCTGGCGGTAACGGGGGAGATAGACGAGGGACCCCTTCCCAAGCCCGGCGATGAAGGCCTCGCGCCGCTCGGTGAGGGACGCCCCCGTGAGCTCAGCCTCCAGCTGATCGAGGGTCTCCTCCATCTCCCGACGGGTCTCCGGAGGGAGCTGGTCCAGGAGCCGCCGTCCTCGCTCCAGGGTCCGCGCTGCGTCCCGCACGCGCTCCTCGATCCCCTTCTGCGCCTCACGCTCGAGCTGGTCGATCCGGCGCTCCAGCACGGCCTCACGCTCGTCCACCACGCGGCTGCGCTCGCGGGCCCGCGCGAGCTCCGCCTCGGCCCCGAGCCGGGTCTCCTCCGCCGCCATGCGCGCCGAGCGGACGTCGCTCATCAGGTCCTCCAGCTCGCCCTCTCGTCGCTCGAGTCGCTCCTTCGCCACCCCAACCACGGACTCAGAGAGGCCCACACGACGCGCGATGACGAGGGCGCAGGACTCCCCGGGCGTTCCGAGCATGAGCCGATAGCGCGGCGCGAGGGTCTCGTGGTCGAACTCCGCGCAGGCGTTCTCCGCCCGGGCGTGCCGGTAGGCGAACTCCTTGAGCTTGCCGATGTGCGTGGAGACGAGCGTCGGAACGCGGCCCGTCAGCAGCCGCTCCAGCACCGCCGTCCCGAGCGCTCCCCCCTCGTCCGGATCGGTCCCTCCCCCGAGCTCGTCCAGGAGGACGAGGGTGTCCGGGGTCGCGCGCTCCAGCGCGTCGGACACGCGCACCAGGTGCGAGGCGAAGGTGGAGAGGTTCTGGCGGATCTCCTGCTCGTCGCCGATGTCCGCGGCGATCCCGTCGTACAGGGGGATCGTGGTGCCGTCCTCCGCGGGGACGGGGAGCCCCACCCGGGTCATCAGCGCGAGGAGGCCCGCGGTCTTGAGCGCGAGGGTCTTCCCGCCGGTGTTGGGACCCGTGATGAGCAGCATGTCGAAGTCCACGCCGAGCCGCAGGTCGATGGGGACCACCTCCTCGAGCGAGCCGCGCTGCACCTGATCGATGAGGAGCGGGTGTCGGGCCCCGCGGAGCAGCAACCCCTCCGAGGCGCCCTCGTCTCCGGGGAGGCGCGCGGGCCGCGCCCCCACCGACGCGGACCAGAGCGCGCTCGCGAGCGCCACCTCCAGCTGGCCCACCCGCTCCGAGGCGCCCTCGATCACCGAGCTCACCGCGAGCAGGTCCCGCGAGAGCTCCACGAGGATGCGCTCCACCTCGCGGCGCTCATCGGCGCGAGCCTCGGCCAGCCGGTTCCCCAGCTCGACCACCTCCTGTGGCTCGATGAAGACCGACTCCCCCGTCTGCGAACGGTCGTGCACGAGCCCCTTCACCCGGCCCGACATCTTCGCCTTGACGGCCAGCACGGGCCTCCCCGCTCGCCGGTGCACCCCGCCGTCACTGAGGGAGGCGCGGACGTCCCCACGAGCCATCACCGTCCGCAGCTGGCTGTCGATCCTCGCGCTGGCCGAGGACATGGCGTCGCGTGCGCCGGCCGAGTTCCTCGGTCTCGGCTGGAATTCCGCCGAAGTCATCGAGCGCTGTCGC
>CAZEFP010000030.1:0-13844 GCA_964511565.1 uncultured Planctomycetaceae bacterium | reverse complement strand
CCGCCGCGTCCGATGGGCCCCACGAGAGGGTCCAGCTTATCTTCCAGAGGAACGGGCAGACCGTCTACCGATCGCCGAGCGCATCGCTCAGGGCCGACGGCGCACTCGATCTGCTCGCGTTCCCGGTCCCCGGCCAGCGGACTCGGACCACGAGGGCCGACCGGTTTCGAGTGGAGTTCGCCGGGAACTGCGACGTCGACCTCGTTCACCGCGTCTCGTTCGTGCGGCAGCCCCTCTCTCGCTTCCTGGTCAAGAACGAGCCCTTCGGCTCGACGAGGCTCGTCGGGGACCTGCTCCGGAGGTCCGTGAGCGTCACGTCGGCGGACCCGCGCACGGCAGCAGTCGTCCTCCGGGACGGCGAGACCTTGAACCTCCACCTGGCGGGCGACCCGGACTTCCAACCGAGGGGTGAGGCCTACCTGTTCGAAGTCACGGTCACCGGGAGCGGATCGCCGGCCCGCCGCTCCGTGTCCGTGGAGCGGGGCGAGTGGGCCTCGGTCTCCTTCCGTGCCTCGGAGGTCGGCGCCGGGCCCGCTCGACTCCGCGTCTCGGTCGGGCCCGAGGAGGGCGAGGGCAGCGCCGTGGGGTTCATCGGCGAGGCGAGCATTCGCCGCCAGGGCGAGGCGGGCCCGACCGTGGTGCTCATCACCTCGGACACCCACAGGGCCGACCACGTCGGGGTCTTCAATTCGGCCTCCCCCGTGGCCACGCCCCACCTGAACGCGCTCGCCGCGAGAGGGGTCGCCTTCGGTGACTGTCTCTCCTCGACCAACATCACCAAGCCAGCGCACATGGCGCTGATGACCGGCCTTCATCCGCTGGACATCGGCATCCTCTCCAATCGATCGCGTCTGGCGGCGACCGCCGACACCCTCGCAGAGCGATTCGCCGCCGCGGGCTACCAGACCTTCGCGGTGACCAGCGCCTTCCTCCTGCTGGACCAACACAGCGGCCTGGGGCAGGGTTTTGACCGCATGGAAGGACCCTTGCGCCTTCAGCGTGACGGCGAGGTCTCCATCTCCCGCTTGGTGGACTGGATCGATGGCGCGGACGGCGCGCCGGTCTTCGCGTGGCTTCACCTGTTCGACGCCCACGAGCCTTACGGCCCGCCGGAGCCCTACGACCGCAAGTACTACGAGGGTGACGAGCCGTTCGGCGAGCGGGCACCAGGCCTGGACCAGCGGTTGATCCCCCACTGGCTGGAGGGCCTGCAGGACCTCGACTACCCCTACGCCCAGTACCGCGCCGAGGTGGACTACCTCGACGGCGCCCTCGCCCAGCTGCTGGACCACCCGCGGGTGAGGAACGGGGCCGTCGCCTTCACCGCCGACCACGGCGAGTCCTTCGGGGAGCACGGCATCTGGTGGGGTCACGCGGGCCTCTACCCTGGCACCACCCAGGTCCCCCTGATCATGAGCTGGCCGGGGAGCCCGCAGGGGCTCCTCGTCGATGCCCCTGTGCAGCACCGGGACGTCGCTCACACGCTGCTCACCCTGAGCGACATCGGGGCCGACAGCTTCCCAGGTCGCGACCTCCGGCAGGCCATCGCGGATGAGCTGGTCGAGGAGCCACGCTTCATGATCGGGGGCCACGGCTTCTCCGCAGCGGTACGGTCCGGTGATTGGCTCTTCACCATGGACCTACGGCGCCATCACGAGGCGACGAGAGAACAGGCCAGGTCCACGGGACAGTCCGAGCTCTTCAACCTCTCCATGGATCCGAGGTGCGAGGAGGACCTCCTGCTCGAGGAGATCGACCGCGCCGTCGCCATGCGGAAAGCCCTGCTGAACTGGATCCAATCCGCCCCGCCGGAGGGCCTCCGCGAGGACCAGCGCAGGAGCCCCGAGGATGAGTCCATGCTGGCTGCCCTTGGCTATGCGGACCACTCCGCCACGAGGTCCAGTCGGGTATGGGATCCGGAGCGACGGGACGGCCCATCCACATGGGAAGAGAGCCCGTGGCGCCGCTTCTTCGAGGACGAGGCGTTCCGCGAGAGGTTCCTCGCCGCGCGCAAGAACAGGAAGAACTGAGGCGAGCCACGGCGCGCGCCCCCCCCATCGGCCTCGCGGCACTCACCTGAGCCGGGTGCCGAGGACGCACGCCCCGTGATGGTGGACTCTCCCAGGTGACGGTCCTCCCCTGAGGGCCCTGCCGAAGCGGCGCTCCCGGTCAATCAGGCAGGCCAAAATGCCATCCTGGCACCCCAGGTATCGCCCCGAGAGAGGCCTGGTGGAGGAGCCCCCAGAGAGCCCCAGGCCCTTTCGGGGAAACGACTTGAGACCGGGAACCGCCCTCGCCCCCGGCCAACCTGGCCCCGGACTTGTTCCTTCGATGGTCCACGCGCCCCGGCCAAGGAGCGCAACGAGACACCCGAGACCAAGAGGACGCACCATGGTTCTGTTCGACCACGACCCCTTCCAGATCTTCCACCGAGCCCTCCGGCCCGAGGCCCCCCGCTCAGCGAACGCGAGGCTCGGCCGCGCCATGCCCCGGCGCTCGACCGCGGCCCCGGCCGCCGGGGCCGTGAACGTGAGCTCGGGAGACGAGGGCACCGAGCTGACGATGCTCGTGCCGGGCTTTGGCCCCGAGCACATCGAGGTGAGCGTCGAGCGGGCCACGCTGCGGATCCGCGGTGACCGAGACGGGCGCCGCTTGGAGCGCTCCTTCCGGCTGCCCCACGCGGTCGACATCGAGGACGCCAGGGCCCAGGTGGAGCACGGCGTGCTCACGCTGACCTTGCCCCGCAGCGACGCCGAGCGGCGCCGGCAGGTCCCGGTCCTCGGAGGGGCGACCGGTGCAGGAGAAGACCCCGGGGGCACGACCTGAGCCAGGTCGACGGCCTTGCGATGAACGAACCCGACCACCACCAGGAGACACGGACCATGACCGAGAACACCTCACAACACGAAGCACCGACCACCGAGGCTGAAGCCGTCCGCGCCCGGCGGACACCCCGCTGGGCCGCCCGGCCCTCCGACGACGGCCTCACCCTGACCTTCGACCTCCCCGGGGCGAGCCGCGGCGAACTCGAGCTTGCGGTCGAGGAGGGGGAGCTGCACCTGCTGGCCAGGACGACCCTCAAGGGCCCGGTGCAGGCGGCCTCGGCTCGACTCGAGTTCGAGCCCGTGGACTTCGAGGGGCGCTGGGCGCTCCCCGAAGATCTCGACGCCGACACCGCAGAGGCCCGCCTCGAGGACGGACAGCTCACCGTGACGATCCCCCGCCGGGGATCCCAGCGGCGCGCCATCGAGGTCCGCTGACGCCGGTGCCCGAAGCGGCGACCGAGGCGTGGGGCGGCCGGAGTCCAGGTTCACCCCTGGCTCCGGACCGCGCGCCTCGCGGGTCGAATCACAGCTCGGCGGTCACGAGCTGGCACTCGATGCCGCCGTTGAGGATCCGGTGCCGCTCGGCGCGGGAGATCCGGAGGAGCCCGGCGAGGCGTGACGACCCCGTCAGCAGGGCGGCCCGGTAGCCCGTGAGGGCCTTGAGCTGGGTGCCGAAGTCGCCGTGCAGCTCTTCGACCCGGTCCCCCACCCGCTCGCCGTAGGGGAGGTTGCTCACCACGGTGCCGTTCCATCCCGCGCGGGGCGCGAAGCTGCGGGCGTCGGCCACCTCCAGGAGGGCGAGGTCACCGAAGCCCAGCCCGTCGAGGTGAGCGTGGGTCTCCTCCAGCCGATCCGCGACGATGTCGTGACCCACGAGCCGGAGCTTGCGGGGGATCTTCACCGCGGCCTTCGCCTCCTCGCGGGCGCGCTGCCACCCCGCCGCGTCGTGGCCGCGCCAGGTCTCGAACCCGAAGCGCTCGCGGGAGAGCCCCGGCGCCATGCCGGCCGCGATCATCGCTCCCTCCACCAGGAGCGTCCCCGTCCCGCAGAACGGGTCGATCAGCGGCGCGCGTCGGTCCCAGCCGGAGTGCAGCACGCAGGCCGCCGCCAGGGTCTCGGCCAGGGGGGCGCGGCCCTGGGCCTGGCGCCATCCCCGGCGATGCAGGGACGCCCCCGAGGTGTCCACGGAGAGGGTCGCGCGATCCCGGAAGAGGTGCAGGTGCACCCGCACGTCCGCGTCCTCGCGGTCGACGCTGGGCCGCGTACCGTCGGCGGCGCGCACCTGGTCCACGATGGTGTCCTTCACCCGCTGCTGGAGGTAGCGGCTGTGATCCAGGGCCGACTCCCGGGTCTGGGCGTCCACCCACAGGGTGCCGCCCGGCTGGACGAAGGCGGACCAGTCCACCGCTCCGACGCCCTCGTCGAGGGCGGCCTCGCTGACCGCGTCGAAGCGGGCTTCACGGCGCAGGACGCGCACGGCGGTGCGGAGCCACAGGTTGGCCCGCCACGCATCGCGCATGGTCCCCTCGAAGCGGACGCCCCCCACCTGGCGCTCGGATCGGGCGAGGCCGAGGTCGCGGACCTCCCGGTGGAGCAGCGGCTCGACGCCAGGGGCGCAGGTGGCGAAGTAGGTGAAGCGTTGACCTGACATCTCCAGGGGCGGGGTGGCTCCGGGGAACCCTGAGGATTCAGGGAGGGCGCGGAGCCCGGACTCAGGCGCCGTCGTGGGCGAAGGACCCTACTCCCCCGGGCGCCCTGGCGGAAGGCGCGCCGGGCGATCCACGGCCCTCTCCCCCGGATCTCGCGACCGGGGCGCCGAGGGGCCCCTCAGGCGGACATCGTGTAGACGCCCGCGGTCCCGAAGGCGCGGCGCCACAGGTCCGTCTGCAGGAGTTCGTCGGGGTCGAGCTCGGCCTTCAGCGCCCGGAACGCCGCGAGCTTGTCGCGGTCGTACATGGCCTCCACCGCCCGGGGCCCGAGGACCGAGTCCTTCGCGAAGTAGAAGCGCCCTCCGCGCTCCAGCACCACCCGGGTGAGCTCGTCGCACATGGACGAGAGGTCGTGCCGACGCTCGTCGGAGACCTTGAAGTCCATGGCCATGGACCAGCCGTCGAGGCCGTGGGTGAGCAGGAAGGGGTCGGGCCGGTGGCGCTTGAGCACCCCGAGGTAGGACACCATGCCCCGCTGCTGCTGGCGGCGGAGGATCTCCTTGAAGCCGTCGTGGGCGCTCTCGGCGGGGAGGAACACCTGATACTGGATGAGGCCCGTTCCCGGCCGGCGGCCGTAGGCGAACTTCCAGTTGGGCACGAAGTCCAGCAGGAAGTTGAAGGCGGCGTGGGACTGGCGATACCACCCCTTGCGCTGCTCGAGCTTCCCCATCTGGTGCTTGGTGAAGTTCAGCAGCCGCATGCCCGGGTCGTTGGCGAGCAGCCGGAGGATCCGCCAGACCTCGGACTTGGGGAAGCCGAGGATCGAGGAGGGCAGCGCCTGGTAGTCGAGCCGCAGGGTCCTCTCCGGCGCGGGGTCCTCCCCCGGACCGAGGTATCGGGCGTGATGGATCAGCCCCCGGCCCGCGGCGTCGCCGCTGCCGAAGCAGTCCACCCAGCCGACGAGGTAGTCGGCGGTGTCGGTGTGGGCGTCCACGTACTCCATCATCGACCCGATGTTCGGCACCGAGATCCCCGCGACGTCGATGTCGCCCGAGTGGATCTTCTTGGTGGCGATGCGGACGCGGGTGATCGCGCCCAGCATCCCGAAGCCGCCGATGGCCGCGTGGAAGAGGTCCGGCCGCTCCTCGCGGCTGGCGAGGACCTGCTCGCCGGAGGGGAGCACAAGGTCGATGTCCCGGATGGCGTCGCCGATGGTCCCGACCTTGTAATTGTTCTTGCCGTGGATGTTCATCCCCGCGGCCCCGGCGAGGGTCGGAAACATCGTCCCCGACACCACCTTCGGCCAGTACCCGCGCGGGAGCGCGTGGCGCCAGAGGTCCCGGATGGTGACCCCCGCCTCGCAGTCGGCCACGCCGGTCTCCTCGTCGAAGGACAGGACGCGATTCATGCGGGTCACGTCCAGGACGTCCCCCGCCCCGTTGATGCTCGCGTCGCCGTAGCTGCAGCCTGAACCTCGGAGGGCCACGGAGACGCCCCGCGCACGGGCGGCCGCCAGCGCCTCGGCGACCTCGTCCGCCGATCGGGGCCGCCAGACCCTCGAGCGCGCTCCCGTGCTCATCCCCCAGCCCTCCACGAACTCCACCCCGGCCTCCGGGCCGAGGCGCGTGGGGCGGTTCCTGCTGGGGAGGCCCGATCCGAGCGAGGGCTCGTTCGGCGCCATCAGATGCTCGTCCTCCTGAAGAGGAACGAGGGGATGGCCCGGATGACGAGGCTCACCGGGAGCCACCGCAGGGGCACGTGGCGCACCTCGAGGAGCCCGCCACGGGCGGCCTTGAGGATCTCCCCCGCGGCTCGCTCCGCGCTCACCGGCATCGTGAGTTGGTCGAGGTGGGCGGTCATCGGCGTCTCGATCATGCCCGGCTTCACGGTCACGACCCGGACCCCGCGCTCCGCGAGTCGATTGCGGAGGGACTCGAGGTAGGTCGCCATCGCGGCCTTGGTGGCGCCGTAGACCGGCGCGCCCTTCCGCCCCCGGTCGCCGGCGATCGACCCGATCCCCACGATGGTCCCGCTCCGCTGGGTGTGGAACAGGCGCGCGGCGAGGTTGGTCCAGGTGATGCAGCCCCCGAGGTTGACGTCGACCATCGCGAGGTCCTTCTCGCTGTCGTACTCCTCGGGCCCGACGTCCGGCATGATCCCGGCGGCGTAGATGAAGAGGTCCAGCCCGCCGAGCTCGGTGACGAGCTCATCGAACAGGCCGGGCGCCTGTGCCGCGTCGGTCACGTCGTGGCTGCGGTGCACGAAACGACCCGCGGCGCCTCCGAGCTCATCGGCGAGCGCCGAGAGGCTCTCGCCGCGGCGCGCGACTCCGCCCACCGCGTACCCCTCGTTCACCAGCTGGCGCACGAGGGAGGCTCCCATTCCGGAGCTCGCGCCGATCACGAGCGCGCTGCCTTTCTTGCTGGGTGAGGTCACGGGCTGTCCGTCCGTTGGGTCCATCGTCCGGAAGGGTACGGCGGCTGAACGGAAGCGCGAGGAGGAGCCTCCAAATCGGTGGGATCGGCCTACCCCGGTCGCTAGGGTCTTGCACCCGACGTGGCCGGACGGCGCACGGCGCCCCCCATGAGCCGCATCCTGGAAGGACTGAACCCCGAGCAGCGCGCCGCTGTGACGCAGACCTCCGGTCCCGTTCTGGTGCTCGCGGGGGCCGGGTCGGGCAAGACCCGGGTCATCACGGTGAGGATCGCCTACCTCATCAGCAACGGGGTCCTGCCGGAGAAGATCCTGGCCATGACCTTCACCAACAAGGCCGCCGCGGAGATGCGCGAACGCCTGGGGAAGCTGGTGGGCAAGAAGAAGGCCAGTAGCGTCATCGCCAGCACGTTCCACTCCTTCTGCCTGCGCACCCTCCGCGAGTACGCCGCCGAGATCGGCTACCCCGAGGGCTTCACCATCGCGGACTCCTCGGACCAGCTGGCCATCCTCAAGCTCAGCCTGCGGGAGCTCCACATCCCCGAGGCGCGCATCAAGGTCCCCGAGCTCCAGTCGCGGATCTCACTGGCGAAGAACCGACTCGATACCCCCGAGTCCTTCCTGGCGCGGCCGGGAGACACCAAGCACGAGCTGGTGGGACGGGTCTGGGAGAAGTACCGCGACGTCCTGCGCCGCAGCCGACGGCTCGACTTCGACGACCTGCTCACCGAGACCCTGCGGCTGCTCAAGGAGAAGAAGACCGTCCGCCTCGAGCTCCAGGCGCGCCACCGCTACCTCCTGGTCGACGAGTACCAGGACACCAACGGCGTGCAGTTCGAGATCGTCCGCCACCTGGTCGGTCCGGAGAAGCACCTCTGCGTGGTGGGTGACGACGACCAGAGCATCTACGGCTGGCGCGGCGCTGACGTCTCGAAGATCCTCGGGTTCGACAAGAGCTTCCCCGGCGCCAAGGTCGTCAAGCTCGAGACCAACTACCGGTCCACCGCGCAGATCCTCGGCGCCGCCAACCGGGTCATCAAGAACAACCCCAACCGCCATGACAAGGCGCTGCGGTCCGCGATCGGGGACGGCGAGCCCCTCATGGCGGTGACCATGCGGGATGAGTCGGTGGAGGCGGAGAAGGTCGTCGCCGAGATCAAGCACCTGGTGAGCCAGGGCCACTCCTACTCGGACTTCGCGATCCTCTTCCGCACCGCCGTCCAGCCCCGGCCCTTCGAGGCCGAGCTGCGCATGAAGGAGGTGCCCTACGTCCTCGTGGGCGGCATGAGCTTCTTCGACCGCAAGGAGGTCCGGGACGTGCTGGCCTACCTGCGCGTGGTGGCGAACCCGCGGGACGAGGCCTCGCTCCTGCGCATCGTCAACGCTCCCCCCCGAGGCGTGGGCAAGACCACCCTCGACCGGGTCCTGGAGTTCGCGACCGGGGAGGGCATCTCCGTGGCGGAGGCCTTCGACCGAGCCCATGAGATCCCGAAGGTCAACATGAAGGCCGTGGAGGCGGTGCAGGGCCTGCGGGCCAGGCTGCGCGAGGTCCACCGCCTGCACCCCAAGGGTGAGGACCTCGTCGAGCTGAGCCGGCGGGTGGTCGAGGAGGTGGCCTACCGCGACGAGGTTCGCCGGCTCTACCCCGAGGACGACGAGTTCGAGAAGCGCTGGGCCGCCGTGGACGAGGTCTTCAACTTCGCGGAGAACTACGTCGCCCGCAGGAAGCGCCCCGGGCTCCTCGGGTTCCTGAACGAGCTCAGCCTCAGCGCCTCCGAGAGCGACTCGGCCGAGGACGCCGCGCGCAGGCAGGCCGTGACGCTCATGACCCTCCACTCCTCCAAGGGCCTGGAGTATCCGCGCGTCTACCTGGTCGGCCTCGAGGAAGGCGTGCTCCCCCACCAGCGCGCAGCGGCCGAGGACGGCGTGGAGGAGGAGCGACGCCTCGCCTACGTCGGGATCACCCGGGCGCAGCAGGCCCTCACGCTCTCGTGGTGCGCGGAGCGCGCGCGCGCGGGACAGAAGGTGGCGCGCCACCCCTCGCGGTTCCTGCTCGAGGTGCAGGGCAAGTCCCCGCCGGCGGGCTGGATCCCCGCCGGTGACGGCGACCCCACGGGGCTCAAGGCGGCCAAGAAGCGGCGCCGCCGCCGTCGAGCCCGCCGCTGAAGCGCCGGCCGCTCAGCGACCCACGCTCGCGAGGCCCTGGCGATGGAAGGTCCGGATGGCCTCCGCGACCAGCGCTGGCGTCTGCTCGTGGGGGTAATGACCTGCGCCAGGGATGACGACCAGCCTCGCGGCGGGGATCCGCTCGGCGAAGGTCGCCCCGAAGGTGTCGGGGGGATAGGCCTGGTCCAGCTCCCCCCACAGGAGCAGGGTTGGCGCCTTCATTCCCGAGAGCTCACCGGCGCGCGCGCCGTTCTCGTCCCGCACGAGGTCGATCATGGCGTTCCAGTTCCCCCGGTTCTCGAGCCCGAGGAACACCTCCTTGACCCGCTCCGGGTCGGCCCCCCCCTCGAAGTGTGGGTCGAGGGCGGAGGCGACGCGGGGCTCGCTGTTGACGAGGTAGCCGAGGCGGGCCACGGACCACTCTCGCATCTTGATCTCCTCGCTCAGGAACTGCTCCCGGGTGCGGGGCAGGCCCGAGGAGTCGATCAGCACGAGCTTGGAGATCAGGTCGGGGTGGTCCAGGGCGGCTCGCCAGCAGAACTCGCCGCCGTAGGAGTTCCCCACCAGGGTGACCCCCTGGAGGCCGAGCGCCCGGATCGTCCCCGCCACGTGATCCGCGCAGCGCTGGAACGTCACCTCCCCGCCGTCCACCCCGAGCATCCCGTGCCCGACCACCTCCACCGTGTAGATGTCCTCCTCGCCCGCGAGGCCCTCCTCTCCGAAGAGCACCCCGGACCAGGCCCCCATCCCGTCCGGGGTCCCGTGCACGAAGACCAGGGGGCCGCGCCCACCGCCGGCGACCCCGGCCCCATCCACGACGGACGGGGCGCCGGGCGATGCTGCTGGCAGGAACGAGGCGATCCACGGCTCGTCCGTGCCCGGGAGGCGACCGGTCCTGAGCCCCTCCAGGAGCGGCGCGTTCTTGGGGAGGGCGAGCGTCTGCGCCTTCACCTCCTCCACGGAGAGCGAACCGCAGCCGCTGATCACCGACCCCGCGAGCACCAGGCCCGCCGCCCCGAGGAAGAGGAGCCCCCTGAAGACACGCCCGGACCGCACCCCGCGAGCCATTACTGTACCCATACGCCTCATTTGCCTGTCACCTGCGCCCGGGGCGCTCGCTGTGTCGAGATGAAGGGCTCGCCGGCTGGACCCGGCGCATGCCCGCTCCCCGTGAGGGTCTTCGCGGGCACGAGCGCCCCGGATGAGCCTCGACTCCGCCCCGGCCCCCGCAGGGGCCCTGGAGGAGTGGAGACCCGCGGGACATTGATCGCGGTGGACCCGCCGGTGCCGTACGCTCTTGCCCCCGTGAGGCGCCGCCTTGGCTCATCCGCATCGGGCCACCGTACGAACACCGCGCGCAGAGGGACAAGTCGTCGCGCCCCGGCTCGCCGGGGCGGAGCGGCCCGCCCTCGACCCCGCTCGATGTTCCGGGGCCTCCCAGCGAGGCTCCAATAGCCCCACCGAATCCATGAAGACCGCGCTGAAACTCGTCGACAAGGGCCTCGTCCCGCTCCCGCTCCTGAAGTTCGGGGTCAGGCGGCTCCTCGTTCAGCGCCTCGAGGATGAGGCCAAGCGGCCCACCAGCAGCACCGACTCCTGGATCCGCGAGATGGAGAGCGGCCCGGTGGCCGACGTGCCCGAGAAGGCCAACGAGCAGCACTACGAGGTGCCCCCGGGCTTCTTCCTGAAGTCCCTCGGCCCCCACCTCAAGTACAGCTCCTGCTACTTCGATCGTGGGGACGAGGACCTGGGCACCGCCGAGGCCCGGATGCTCGAGCTGACCTGCGAGCGCGCGGAGCTCGTGGACGGACAGGCGATCCTGGAGATGGGCTGCGGGTGGGGTTCCCTCACGCTCTGGATGGCGGCCAAGTACCCGAACTCGACCATCACGGGCGTCTCCAACTCCGCTCCGCAGCGCAGGTTCATCCTGAACTGCGCCCGTGAGCGCGGGCTGACCAACGTCGAGGTCATCACGGCCGACATGAACGCCTTCGACGCCCTCCAGGGCCGACCGGAAGGGTTCCGCTTCGACCGGATCGTCTCCGTGGAGATGTTCGAACACATGCGCAACTGGCCGGAGCTCCTCACCCGTGCTCGCGGGTGGCTCGATGACGCAGGTCGGATGTTCATCCACGTGTTCACCCACAAGTCGCTGAACTATCCGTTCGAGGTGCGCGACGAGACCGACTGGATGAGCGAGCACTTCTTCTCCGGCGGCATGATGCCGGCGGACGACCTGCTCGTCGCCCTCACCGAGCGCGAGTCCCTGCCGTTCACCGTGGAGCAGCACGATGTGGTGAATGGTCGCCACTACTCGCGGACCGCGAAACTCTGGCGAGAGAACCTCGAAAACCGCAAGCGGGCCGTCATGCCCGTGCTAAGAGACACTTACGGTGCGTCCGCTGGAACCTGGTTCCAGAGATGGCGCATTTTCTTCCTCGCTTGCGAGGAGCTTTTCGGATTCCGTGAAGGATCGGAGTGGGCCGTCTCCCACTACCGGCTCGCCCCCACCACCGTTGACGCCGCCAACTCCCCGTCCGCGCACTCGGACGACAGGGTCGGCCAAGAAGTGACCACCTGATGCAAGCTGCTCTCAAGCGCTCCTCCCTGGCCGTGATTCGCTGGTTCGACTCGTGGAACGGCACGGCCAATGACTCCACCCCCGTCGTCGAAGAGGCCCCCGCCAACGCCAAGATCGACTGGGGCCGGGTCGTGCCCTTCCTCGCGATGCACGCGGCGTGCCTCTTCGTGTTCGTCGTTGGATTCTCGTGGGTCGCCCTCGGCGTCGCCGTGGGACTCTACGTGCTGCGCATGTTCGCGATCACGGCCGGCTATCACCGCTACTTCAGCCACCGCGCGTTCCGCACCTCACGCTTCGGCCAGTTCTGCCTGGCCGCCCTCGGCGCCAGCGCGGCCCAGCGCGGTCCCCTCTGGTGGGCCGCCCACCATCGCCACCACCACGAGTTCTCCGACGAGCCGGAGGACATTCACTCCCCGACCCAGAAGGGCTTCTTCTGGAGCCACGTGGGCTGGGTCCTCGACCGCAGCCACTTCGCCACTCGCTTGGAGCGCGTGCAGGACTTCTCCAAGTTCCCCGAGCTGCGCTTCCTCGACCGCTTCGACATCGTGGCCCCCACGCTGCTCGGCATCTCCGTGTTCCTGCTCGGCGTGGCGCTCGAGAAGTGGGCGCCCGGGCTCGGCACGAACGGCTGGCAGATGCTCGTCTGGGGCTTCGTCGTCTCGACCATCGCGCTCTACCACGGCACCTTCACGGTGAACTCGCTGGCCCACGTCTTCGGCACCCGGCGCTTCGCCACGAAGGACACGAGCCGCAACAGCTTCCTCATCGCCCTCATCACCCTGGGCGAAGGGTGGCACAACAACCACCACCACTACCCGGCCTCGGCGAGGCAGGGCTTCTACTGGTGGGAGTTCGACGTGTCCTATTACGTGCTCAAGGCCCTGGCCGCCGTCGGCCTCGTCTGGGACCTCCGCCCCGTCCCGGAGCGAGCCCTCGCGGCTCGACGCATCCAGAGCTGATCGGGGCCGCGCGCCGCGCTCCCCCCAGCCTCCCCCCCCCCGCCGTCGATGACGACCCGCACCTCACCTTGAAGGTCGCCGTCGTAGGGAGTGGAGTGGCCGGCATGGTCACGGCCCGTCGTCTTCATGACGCAGGCCACGAGGTGACCGTGCTGGAGGCGCGTGATCGGATCGGTGGCCACACGGCCACCCGAGAGGTGACCGTCAACGGACGCGAGTACGTGGTCGACACGGGCTTCATCGTGTTCAACGAGCGCACGTATCCCGGGTTCTGCTCCCTGCTGCGGGAGCTCAACGTCCCGTGGATCGAGAGCGACATGAGCTTCAGCGCCCGGATGGAGGGCCCCGGCGTCGAGTACAACGGGACGAGCACCTCGAGCCTGTTCGCCCAGCGGTCCAACGTCTTCAGGCCGAGCTTCTGGAGCATGATCCGGGGGATCCTGCGCTTCTATCGCGAGGCGCCCGAGCTCCTCGAGCTTCCGGCGGGAGAGCCCGGCCCGACCCTCGGGGAGTACCTCCGGAAGGGGCGCTATTCGAAGGCCTTCATCGACTGGCACCTGATCCCCATGGCCTGCGCGGTGTGGTCGGGGAAGCCCGGCGAGATCCTGGAGTTCCCCGCCCGGACCCTCGTCCGGTTCTTCGCGAACCACGGCTTCCTCCAGGTCGACGATCGTCCCCCGTGGCTCACCGTGCGAGGCGGCAGCCGCTCCTACGCTTCGAAGCTGCTCGAGCCCCTCATGGACCGGGTGAGGACGTCCGCCCCCGTCGAGCGCGTCACCGCCCGCGGCGTGGGCGACGTCGAGGTGACGGTCAAGGGCGAGGCTCCCGAGCGGTTCGATCGTGTGGTCCTCGCCTGCCACGCGGATCAAGCGCTGGGCATGCTCGACCGGCCAACGCCGGTGGAGGAGGAGGTGCTCGGGTCCATGCGCTTCCAGCCCAACTCGGTCATCCTCCACACCGACGCCTCGCTCATGCCGCTGCGCAAGGCCGCGTGGGCTGCGTGGAACGTTCATGTTCCGGCCCAGGCTCCCGCCGAGGGAGACCTCGTTCGGGTCACCTATTGGATGAACGAACTGCAGTCGATCGAAGGTCCGGACGAGCTCTTCGTGACGCTCAACTGCAAGGACCGCATCGACCCCGGAAAGGTCGTGCGCGAGACGGTGTTCTCCCACCCGGTCTACGACGCCGACTCGGTGCGGGCCCAGGGACGCCACGCCGAGATCGACGGGGT
>CAZEFP010000029.1:0-13854 GCA_964511565.1 uncultured Planctomycetaceae bacterium | reverse complement strand
AAGCAGACCCTCAAGAACGCCGAGCGGTACATCACGCCGGAGCTCAAGGAGTTCGAGGACAAGGTCCTGCGGGCGGAGGAGCGGGCGAAGGACCTCGAGTACGACATCTTCCAGGCCCTCAAGGAGGAGGTCGCGCGCGAGGTCCCGCGCATCCTGATCACCGCGCGCGCGCTGGCCGAGGTCGACGTGCTGGCTGGCCTCGCGCAGACCGCCGCGACCCGTCGCTACTGCGCCCCGACCGTGGACGGCGGCGACACCATCGAGATCGAGTCGGGCCGCCACCCGGTGATCGAGGCCACGCAGACCGACGTGACCTTCGTCCCCAACGACACGTCCCTCGACCGCAAGAAGCGCAGCGTTGGGATCATCACCGGGCCCAACATGGCCGGTAAGTCGACCTACATCCGACAGACCGCTCTGATCGTCCTGCTCGCGCAGATCGGCTCCTTCGTCCCGGCGACGGCGGCCAAGATCGGCGTGTGCGATCGGATCTTCACCCGGATCGGGTCCGCTGACGACCTCTCCCGGGGCGCGTCCACCTTCATGGTGGAGATGGTCGAGATCGCGAACATCCTCAACAACGCAGGGGCGAAGAGCCTCGTGGTCCTGGACGAGGTGGGGCGGGGGACGAGCACCTTCGACGGCCTCGCCCTCGCCTGGGCCATCGTCGAACACCTCCACGAACAGGTGCGCGCCCGGACCCTGTTCGCCACCCACTACCACCAGCTCACCGAGCTCTCCGGTGAGCTCACCGGGGTGCACAACCTCTCGGTCGCCGTGCGCGAGTGGGATGACGAGATCGTCTTCCTCCACCAGATCGTCGAGGGAGGGACGGACCGCTCCTACGGCATCCAGGTCGCGCGGCTGGCGGGCGTCCCAGCCGACCTGATCGAGCGCGCCAGGGCGGTCCTCAAGGACATCGAGCGGGAGGCCGAGGACCTCGGGGGTCGCGTCCTCGACCCGGCCCGCTTCGCCGCCTTCGAGCTCCCCCCTGGCCTCCAGCTCGGGCTCTTCGACAACGAGCCCTCCGAGCTGGAGAAGGCCGTGGACGAGATCGACGTGGAGGCCACCACCCCCATGGAGGCGCTCGGCCTCCTGGCTCACCTGAAGAGCCTCCGCTGAGCCGCTCATGACCCCGTTCACGATCCGCGACTTCGAGCAGCAGGACGCCGACGCGGTCCTGAAGATCAACGGGGCCAACGTCCCCGAGGTGGGCACGATGGACCGCGACAAGCTCGCGGCCTTCGCCGCCAGCGCCGCCTGGCTACCGGTGGTCGAGGTGGACAGCGAGGTGGTCGCCTTCGCCGTGTTCCTGACGGAGGGCACGGACTACGCCAGCCCCAACTACCGCTGGTTCGGCGACCGGCACCCGACCTTCTACTACGTGGACCGGATCGCGGTGAACGCCGACCACCGCGGGGCGGGGATCGGAAAAGCCCTCTATCACGAGGCCATCGCGCGCGCCGGCGCTGGTTCGAGGCCGGTCTTCTGCGCCGAGGTGAACACCATTCCAGCCAACGAGCCGTCCCTCGGATTCCACGCACGCCTCGGCTTCAGCGAGGTCGCGCGGAAGCGTCCCTACGACCCCGATTGCGAGGTCGCGATGCTCGAGCGAGAGATCCAGGCCCGTTGATCGCTGGCGAGCGGCCCCGGGTGGGGTACGCCAGGGCGACGGCTCGCTGCCCTGAACATCACAGGTATCGAGGCTTGTAGGCAGACTGCCGAGCGCCCTGGCGGTAGCTCATTCGGCAGCGCCCCGCGGCTCCTTGCCCTGAAAGCAGCCGAGAGGCGGCGGCGTCGCGCGCGGAAACCTCACCGACGCAGTTTCTGCGCGGCGGCCCGGAGGGCCACCAGACGAGCGTCCTGGACCCCCATCTCGTCGAGGGCTCGGATCGCCTCCTCGGCCTGGAGGTCGCGCCCCAGGGTGAAGAGGACCAGGGCTCGCAGGGCGATGGGCTGGGGGTCGAGGGGCCGCTCCTTGCACAGCTGCACCAGCAGTCCGAGGGACCGCTGGCGGCTGCTGCTGGCGAGCTCGACGTCTCCCTCCGCGTCCGCGACCGCGCCGCTCACGATGAGCGCGCGGGCGCGATCCAACCGGAACCGTCGATCGTCCCCGGCCATCGCCTCCGCCTGGATCGCATTCATCACAGCGAGCACCTTGCTCCTCGCGCCAGCCCAGCGCCCCTGGGCCAGGAGGAGCTCGGCCTCCACGAGGTCGACCCTGATCCCGAGGTCCTTGGCCTGGCGCGGCTTGAGCGTCGCCGGAGCGACCTTGGCCCTTCGCGATCGCAGCTCGCGCAACTCCTCACGGGCGCGCAGGATCTCTCCCGACGCCAGGAACGCCTCGGTGCAGCTGAGCTGCTGCTGCATGACGTCCAGGGTGAATGACTTGGGGAGGTCCCCGGAGGCCATCAACCCGTCCATCAGTTCGATGCTGTCACGGTGGAGCTGTACCGCCTCGTCCACGCGTCCGACGAGCCGCAGGGAGTCGGCCAGCAGGGCAGCCGACTTCGCCCACTCCCGCTGCCAGGCGATCTTCGCCGGCTCCATCTCACGGAGCAGACGCCAGGCCTCGATCGACCTCCGGTGGGACTCGACCGCCTCCTGAAAGCGGCCAAGCTCACGCTGACTCCGAGCGAGCACGTCCGCCCCGCGCGCCAGGGTCCAGCGCGCGCGACCGGACCCTGGGTCGCGCCCCACCAGGTCGTCCGCCAGTTCCACGTGTTCGTTGAGGAGGTCCACCGCCTGGTCCCGCTTCCCCGCCTGGAAGGCCATGTTGGCCGCAAGCTTGCCCAGGTCGCAACGCAGCTCGAGCACGTCGAGGGAGGCGCTGTCCTGGGCGACCTCGGGATCCTCGAGCGCCTTGCGCGCGCGGGTGAAGAGGTTGAGCGCGCGCGGCGCACTGGAACGACCGGACGACATGGAGACGTCGCCGAGGCTGATGAGCGCGCGGACGTGCGCGAGCCGCAGGGATCGGTCCGCCGCTCCGTCCCGGATCGCCCCTTCGCAGAGCTCGATGGCGCGGCCGAATTGCCCCCGAGCCACCTTGAAGTTGCGCTCCTCGACCCCCATCTCGCCGAGGGCGATCCGCGCGGCCACCTCACCCTCGATCGCGAAGGGGCGCCCCTCCAGCTCAGAGGTCACCTCGATGGCCCTACGGAAGTGCTGCTTCGCCTCCGGGAGGCTGCCCAGGAGCCGCTGGGCTCTCCCGTTCCAGACGAGCGCCACCGCCAGCATCTCCCGGTCGTCCAGCCCCTCGCCGTACCCCTCGGACTCGATGGAGGCGAGGGCCCGGGCACCGGCGGCCGCGAGCGGCTCGATCCCATCGACCCGCTCCAGCTCATCGTAGGTCCCCAGCAGGAGCCCCTCGAAGGTGGCGCGCGCCTGAGAGAGTCGGCCAGCGGAGCGATCCCGCGCCTCCGCCGCGCGCCGCTGCGAGAGCCCGAGGCCCACGGAGAGGCCCACGACGCAGATCATCAGGACGAGGAGCGGGGCACGGGACGCCGCGGCTCGAGGCTCTCGCTCGAAGGCGGCACGCCACTGGGCTGGCGTGGGGCGGGACTCCGGCGCCAGCGCGGTGGAACGCACCACGAGTGCCTTGAGGCGCTCCGGCACCCCGTCGGGGACCGGCGCGATGCCGTCCTCGGCCAGGGCTGCGATCTCCTCCTCGGACCCCGCGCGCATCGGACCGCCAGCGAGCACCTCCACCAGGATCAGGGCCAGGGAGAAGGCGTCCGAAGCCGCAGTGGGCGCCGCGCCACCTGCGACCTCGGGAGAGGCGTACTGGAGCGTCGTCGAGCCCAGCGGTGAGGTCGACCGAGGCAGCAACGTCACCACACCGTCGCTGCCCACGTGGAACACGGATGGCCGGAGCGCGCCGTGCACGGCGCCACTCGCGTGGAGGGACTCCACGGCCTCACAGAGCCCCTGGCATAGCCGCCGCCCCTCACGGTCACCATGGGTGACACTCCCCTTGCCGTTCGCGCGCTCGGCGAGGAAATCTGCGAGAGATCGAGCGACCGCGACATTCCCCTCTCGAGTGCGGTGCGTGATCACGCGACGAGCCTAGCGAAGGGGGGAAACCCCTTCCAGGGTGTGCCTCCGGCCCGCGGCGATGGCCTCCAGGGTCACGCGGTGATGATCTCGACCCCGTCCGAGGCCACGTGGAGGGTGTGCTCGGTCTGGGCGACGAGGACCCCGGGCTGCTCGACGAGGGGCGGATACCGCACCAGTGACCCCTGCCGCGCGAGCTTGGAGATGGTGTCCTCCAGCACGTCTCGGTCGAGGTCGTTGAAGTACCGGCGGGCGATGGGCAGCCCGTTCCACCCCTGCATGGCTCGCAGGACCTGCTTGTCGATCCCCTTGGCCTTCCGCGGGGGCCGGACGAGCATGAACACCTCAGCCTTGCCCGCCTCGTGGATGAACCCCCGGCCCGTGCAGGCGAAGGGCTCGATCGCGATGACCGCTCCCTCCTGGAGGCGTCCCCCGCCGCGCTCCCCGTAGCTGGGGATCTGCGGGGCGCAATGCACCTTCCATCGATCGAGCCCGTGACCGGTCAGGTTTCGGACGGGCTCGAAGCCCGCGCGGGTGATCGTGCGCTCCACCGCGGCGCCGATCTCGGAGACCGGGCGACCCGGCTCGACGAGGGCGATGGCGGCCGCGAGCGCATCGGCGGAGGCGCCGATGAGGTCCGCGTTCTCTCCCTTCTCCGAGAGATCGACGGTGCAAGCGGTGTCCGCGATCCACCCGTCCACATGGACCCCCATGTCGACCTTCACCACGTCCCCCTCCTCGTAGACCATCGGGTCGTCCGGCGAGGAGCAGTAATGGGCGGCGCACTCGTTGCGCGAGGTCTGCGCGGGGAAGGCTGGCGCGGCCCCGGCCTCCCGGATCATGGACTCGATCGTCTCGAGGATGTACCGGAGCTCGACGCCCGGCTGAATCGCACCCCGCGCCCACTCCCGACACGCGGCGGCGATCTTCCCGGCGCGCCGCGTCTTTTCCAGACCTTCGTCGTTCATCAGGGGGATGTTACCGCCGATGGCTCTCCCGTCGGGAGGGATGTCACCGGTGGGTCACCGGAAGAGCGGGGATCCTCCGCCCGAGACACTCGCCCGCCCGTCTCCCCACCCCATGCGCCCCTTCCCGTTGCTCCCCTGGCTCACCCTGACCGTGGCCAGCTGCGTCACCTCCACCACGACCGTTGGCGCCGTCGAGACCAAGGGGGCCCTGCTCTCCGTGGCACCGGCCGAGCGCGCCTGGCTCGTCGAAGATGAAGAGTCCTTCCTCGGCTCCGTGGTCCGGTTCACCCGCCCGGAGGGGTCGCAGGAGTTCTTCTTCATGGTCCGCAATCCCTGGGATCAGGACGTCGGGATGATCGACCACCTGGGCCGAACCTGGAAGCGCGTCCCCCACGAGGAGGACGCCTGGTTGGGCACCGGAACGGTCCTGGAGGGGGTCCAGCGGATCCTCGGGGCCGGGGAACGGGCTCGAATGGTCGAGCTCGATGTCAGCCAACTGGAGGCCCGGACCAGGGCCGAACGGGCCCGGCTGCCAGGCGGAATTGGCGGATAAACCGCCCCCTCCGGCCCCGCCTGACGGATTCGAGCGCAGACCGACCCCGGTATTCCCTCAATCCCCGGCCCGATTTTCTCGATGAGGGAGTGACGGCGCGGTCCCAGGCACGCCCACGAAGCCCCCCGCGCCCTCACTCAGCCCCTCCCAGCACCCCTCTCCATCACGCTCACCGGATCCCGAGGCAGTTCTCGATGATCAAACTCGAAGCAGGCGAACGCATCGGCACGTACCGAGTGCTCGATTTCATCGCACGCGGTGGCTTCTCGCTGGTCTACCTCGCCGAAGACGAGGAAGGCCAGAAGGTGGCCCTCAAGATCGGTGACGTCGCCGGTGGTGGCCGCTACGTGACCCGATTCCTCGAGATCACGAACAAGCGCCAGGCGGAGGGCATCAGCCCGGACGAGACCCCGGCGGAGGCCATCTTCTTCCGTCAGGACGGGGTCCGCATTGACTTCCTCGACGTGCACGAGATCGACGACCTGGTCCGCGAGGAGTCCGAGCTCCTCCAGGAGGTCAAGAGCCCGAACGTGGTGACGGTGCGCGACTGCTTCCGGCACGACGGCCGTCCCGTGATGGTCATGGACTTCGTTCGCGGCAAGACGCTGCGCGAGAAGATCCGCGCCCTCGAGGGCATCCGGCTCAACTGGTTCCTCACGATCGTCCGCTCCCTGCAGAAGCTCAAGGCGGCGGGGACCATGGACTACCACGGCGACCTCAAGCCCGAGAACATCATCGTCAAGCCGTCCGGCTCGGTGGTCCTGGTGGACCCCGCCATGCGCGCTGACGAGCGCGGCGTCATCACCACGACGCCCCACTACAACCCCTTCCTCCTCCGCGAGAGCAAGGCCGACGTCATGGGCATCGGCGTGATGCTCTACGAGATCCTCACGGGCGTCCTGCCCTTCGACGAGGTCCCGTGGCAGTACGCCGGCCGCGAGCAGGGTGGAGAGACCGAGCGCCTCTCCCTGAGCTTCTTCCTCAGCTACACGCCGCCGAAGGACCTCAACCCGAACACCCCGGACGCCCTGGCGACGATCGTGTACCGCTGCCTCACCGTGCAGGAGTACGGGCTCGAGGAGCTGGAGAAGGACCTCGTGGACTTCCTCCGCAAGGACTGAGGGAGCCCCCTCGACCCGCCCGATGAACGGAGCGCGCGCGGCCCTGGCTGCGCGCGCTCCGTACGTTTCGCTGGCCCCTGGGGAGCGGCTGTCCGCCCACAACCCGCAGGGCCAGCAGCCGGTCAGCCGATCGGATACCCTCCGCCTCGCCACCGGCGACCCCACATGCAACCCGAATACGACCGCATCGAGGTCCCCGCGGCCCTGGCTGGACAGCGCCTGGACCGCGTCCTCGACCAGCTCCACGGAGACCTCTCCAAGGCCCAGCTCCAGAAGCTCGTCCGGCGCGGCCGGGTCAAGCTCAACGGGCGCAAGGTGCTGCGGTCGAACGGCAAGGTCGCCAAGGGCGCCGTCCTGGAGGTCGGGCGCGAGCGCTCGGAGGTGGAGCCCCAGGTCGCGATCCTCCACGAGGAGGAGGACTTCCTCGTGGTGGTCAAGCCCGCCGGCTGGCTGACCCACGCGGCGGACCGCTCCAAGGTGGTCGACCTCGCGGGTCACCTCGAAGCCACCCACGGCCCCCTGCCCACCTCCCGCGGCGTGGATCGGCCCGGGGTCGTCCACCGCCTCGACCGGGACACCAGCGGCGTGCTCGTCTTCGCCCGCAACGAGGACACGCTGAAGATCCTCCAGGACCAGTTCCGCGCCCACACCGTGGGCAAGCGCTACCTCGCGCTCGTGACCGGCCGGCCTGAGGGGAACTTCACGGTGGATGCGCCCCTTGGCCCCGTCCCGGGGAAGGCCGATCGCCAGATGGTGGACGACGCCGACGGCAAGGACGCCACGACAGAGGTCGAGGTGCTGGAGCAGTTCGGGCGGCACGCGTTGCTCGCCTGCACGATCCGCACGGGGCGCCGCCACCAGATCCGCGTCCACCTCACCGCCAGGGGGTTGCCCGTCGCGGGCGATCACCTCTACGGCACCCGCGCCCACGTGGCGCTCCCCGGCGGCCGCGTGCGCCTCGCCTTGCACGCCGAACGACTGAGCTTCGACCACCCCCGCTCCGGCGAGCGGCTCTCGTTCGAGGCTCCCCTGCCCCCTGACCTCAGCACCGCGCTCTCTGCCCTCCGCTCGGGCGCGTGACCCGGCGCCTCCGACGGTGAACTACCTCGCCCACGTCACCCTCGCCGAGCCCACGGACGAAGCCCGGCTCGGGGCGCTGCTCGGAGACTTCGGGCGGGGCCTCGAGGTCGACCGCCTGCCCGAGGCCATGCGCTTCGCGCTGTACGAGCACCGTGCCCTCGACCAGTGGTTCGACGACCACCCCCGCGTCCGCGCCGAGCGGGCCCGGTTCCCCGACGAGCTCCGCCGCTTCTCCGGCATCCTGCTGGACGTGTTCGCCGACCACGTTCTCGCCCGGCGCTGGGACGAGCTCCACCCGCGGCCCGTCCACGAGGTGACCGGCAGCCTCTACCGGGCCTTCGAGACCTTCGCCCACCTCCTGCCGCCTCGGCTCGAGGAGGTGGCCCCCCGCATGGCCGCCGAGGACTGGCTCCGCGGCTACGGCGAGCGAAGAAACGTCCAGCGCGCGCTGGAGGGCATCGCCCGGCGCCTGCGCCGGGAGACCCCCATCGCGAGGGGCTTCCACGAGCTGGACCGACGCTACGGAGAGATCGAGGCCTGCGTGCTCGAGGTCTGGCCCGAGGCCGCTCGCTGGCTGGAAGACCGCCGCGTAGCGCTCCGCGCCGCCGGCCCTCAACCGAAGTAAGCCAGGGCCCGCAGCATCGCGTCCGCGGTGGTGAGCTCGGCCGCGGCCCCATCCCGCTGGGCGTCCTCCGCCACGAGCACGAAGAGGGCGAAGCAGGCGTTCAGCACCGGATCGATGTTGGACCGGATCCAACCCTGGGCGACCTCGAGCCCCTCGTGGGCGTGCTCGACGTTCTCGAACTGCCCGGTGAGCAGAGAGACCTGGGTGAACTGCTCCGCCAGCCAGTCCCGATCCCGCGCCTTCTCCGGAGACTGGAACATGAGGGCCAGCATGCCGCCCACGACCTTCTTGCGGGTCTCGTCGAAGCCTGCGAGCTCGGCGCGGAGCTCATCGCGGGTGGGGATGTTCATGGGCAGGACCGGGCGGTGCCGCGTCGGTCTGAGCGAAGAAGATAGCGCGCGGTGCACCGCTCGGGGCACCGCGCGCTAGTCAGATGGATCCGGTGCGCCGCCACCGGGCCTGGGGTGATCCCCTCAGCGAAGGGGCGGCGAGAGCTCCGTGATGGTCGCGCCCGCCTCCTCGTGGAGCACCAGGACCGAGTAACGCGAGACCGGCGGCCCCTCGTACCCCGACACCGAGGCGTAGTCGAAGCGGCCCCGCAGGTCGGTGTACCCGTCCTTGATGAAGCGCACCTCGCCGCCGGCCATGCCGTAGACCTTCACGTAGGCCTTCGAGATGGGTCCGAGCCCCTCGCGGTCCACCACGCGCAGCTGCCCGTAGCGCTCCAGGCCCTGGACCGTGAGGCGCGAGGAGAAGTAGGTCCCGCGCCGCGTGATACCCGCGCCGCGGACCTCGACGAAGAGGTTCGACCGCTCCAGGTCCGCGGGCAGGGGAATCGAGGTGGAGACGCTCGCGCCGTCGAGGGAGACGACCTCCACCCGGTTCGGCTCGATCAGGCTCGATTGGCCGACCTCACCGCGCACGAAGGGGTTCGCCGAGAAGAGGAACTCGACGTCCATCAGGTGGTAACGCAGCTCGACGTCGCCGACTCGCTCGTGGGAGATCTTCAGGAGGCTCCCGTCGATCTCGAACTCGAGGATCGGCTCGGTGGCGGCCAGGGCGTTCTGCGCCGCGTCACGGCCATCCCCGAGGTCAGCATCCATGACCTCGCCGCTCTCGATCTCGTCCAGCTGGGCGATGACCCCCTGGAAGCGCTCTCGCCAACGGTCCACCGGATGGTCCACGTATCGGGTCGCGACCTCCCTGGCGTGGCCGGTATCCCCCCGGTAGAAGTCCATGTACGCGGACATGTAGTCGTATTGCAGCGCCATCTCGACGCCGTCCGGCTGCACCGCGTCGAAGGCCGCGAGCGCCTCCCCGACCCGGTTCTGGAGGAGCAGGTAGTAGGCGAGCTCCATCCGGTCCGAGTCGCTCATCCCGTCTCCGAGGCTGATGCGGCGCAGGAACCTCTGGTACTGGGCCGCGAACTCGTCGTTGAGGATCCGTCGCTCGGAGCCCGCCTCGTGGCTCCGCCCCCGGATCAGCGGCTCGAAGGCCAGGTGCTCGTAGAGCCCTCGGTCCACGGCGTCCGCCGAGAAGAGCGGCGAGCTGAAGGGGGCCTGGACGAGCCCGAGGACCCGGCGGTTGGTGGAGAGGAAGCGGCGCGTTCCCTCCGTGTCCTTGAGCTTGATGGCGTACTGCTCGAGCACCGGAGCGCTCACCTGCCGCGCAGCGAGGGTGGAGGTGACCGCATCGAACGCGCCCCGGTCCCCCATGCGCCACGCGATCCGCCCGAGGTCGAGCGTGAGGGGGTTGCCCGCCTCGAGGAAGGCGACCACCTCCTCGATCGACCCGTTCTGCGAGACCCAGTCCCAGGTGGACCGGTCCACCTCGGAGAGCTGCTCGACCACGGTCAGCGTCCGGGCCGGCGCTGCCCCGAGCAACGTCTCACCCTGACCTGCGTGGACGGGGTAGTCCTGGAACTCCCCAGCCGAGGGGAAGTAGAAGGCCACCTCGAGGGAGCGGGTCCCGTACGCGGGCAGGCTCACCAGCTCCCCGTTGGTCACACGGTCCCCGTTGACGGGCAGCGCGCCCTCCGGGATCTGCACGAGGGCCACCAGCTCCACCGGAGCGGAGGAGGTGTTCGAGAGCACCATGCGGCAGCCGTACGGGATGCCCACCAGGAATTCCCCGGTGATGAAGCGGTCCCGATCGATCCCGTCGACCTTCTCCGTCGGGCGGCTCAGCTCGAAGAAGTCCTGGCCCACCAGGATCCGCTGCTGCTGGTCGGGGTCCGCCGCGGACGGCGCGATGTCCTCGAGGGCCACCAGCGCCGGCGAGCCCACCTTCAGGCGGACACTGCGCCCATCCACCTGGACATCGCTCTCCGCCGCCGAGAAGGGGAGGTCCAGGAACGCGAGGGCCAGGAGCGCCTCGGTGACATTGCGCGTCGCGGTGGGGAAGTGCGACGAGTAGAAGGGGCCCTCAGCCGCGGCGAAGTCGGCCCAGAAGGGCGAGATCGGCACAAGGCCATAGGTCATGTTCTCGCGCCGCACGCGCCAGTAGTGCGTCTCGGCCAGCGCCTGGGTCGGATCGAGGTCCCGGTAGAGGGCGCGCGACGAGTTGAGATCTTCGTCCGCGAACCACAGCCCCTCCAGGCCGCCTGTGACCTCGGCCTCCTCGTTGGGCTCCCCTTTGAACGCCCCTTCTCCGCCGCCTCGCCCTCGCCCGACGGGGCGGTCCGCGAGCTCTCGGCCGAGGAAGAAGTCATCGGCCCCGGCCTCTCCGCCGCCGGCATATCCGCCGCCGGCATATCCGAGCGCACCGAGCTTGTCCTGGGTCAGCGCCCTGGCGTCCGGCGCGGGCGAGGCGGGCCCTGCGGGCCCCGGGCTCGACGGCCCTCCGCCGCCGCCGCCGCCGCCCCTCGGCGGCGCCGGCGCGGCGGATTGAGAGGGCGCGACCTGCTTGCGGACCTCAGCCAGCTTCGTGTCGAGGAGGGAGCGGCGCCGGTCCATGCTCCGGCTCGCCAGCACCGACGCGAAGACCCGGTCCAGGGAGAAGACACCCGCGGGCACCGTCGCCAGGAGATCCTGTGCGGATCGGTCGGCGTCGAGACCCAGCCGGCGCAGCAGGAGGATCCGCTCCACGGCGTTCAGGCTCCGGAATCGCCACGGCTCGAGGTAGCCGGCGAGGTCTTCCCCAAGGAGCCAGTCGTCCATGAACGTCTTGGCCCCCTTGTTGGCGAGGTAGGGGCCGACGACCTCACGGAAGAACACCGGGTCCTTCTCGTGGATGAAGACGTTGACCTCGTGGCACGCGAACTCCGAGTAGAGCGCGCGCTTCTCGTCGGCGTCGAGCGCCGGCCAGCGGGTGAGGAACTCGAAGGGCTCCAGCGAGGAGCGCCCGGGAGCGCTCGCCGTCATGGTGACGTAGAGCCGGTACACATCGCCGAGAGTCTGGAACGTCTGCGCGTCCGCGTTGGGACCGTCCCGGATGACGAGCTCATCCCCGGCCTCGAGGACCTTGATCTGACGCTGCTGCGTCATCGGGCGGGCGGGGTCGAGGCCATCGGTCAGCCGCTCGTCCCGGAGCGCGATGGGCCGCGGAGCGCGGAGGACCTCGCGGGAGGTGGTCACCGCGCCATCGAAGGCCACGATGCGGAACTGCTGGAGCCCGGCGAAGGCGCCCATCGGGATCCGCACGCGGCCCTGGGCGTCCGGGGTCAGCCCAGCGGCGACCACCGCAGGGCTCGCCAGGAAGTTCAGGTCGAGGGACTCCACCCGCTCCCGCTTCTGCTTCCGCGCGCGGCCGCCACTGCGGCCGCCGAACTTCCCGCCAGCGCCGCCCCCCAAACCGATCAGCTCGTTGGTCATCTCGAACGCGGACTCCATCCGGTCCGTGGTTTCCGAGAGGACCCAGGGGTTCAGGAGGATCGAGGCCCGGGCGAGCATGTTGCCCGGGTAGATCTCCTGGGCGCGTCGACTGAGGATGTAGCGGTACTCCTCACCGATGGCGCGGCCAGAGTCATAGGTGGTCTCTGGGCTGACCAGGGTCCGCGGTGAGCGGCCCGACACGTGTCCGAGGGCGAGCTCCTCCGCGGGGTCCTGGTGTCCCTGGTAGCGCGACCCGAGGACCGCCACCTGGGTGCCGGCCGAGACGCCGGCGAGCTCGACGGTGAGGCCGTCGCCAGTGGATTGGATCTGCCGGATCGTGAGCGGCGCGTCGCTCGAGAGCGGCAGGGCGCGGTGCTGGCTGAGCACGAACCCCGCGCGCACCTCGCCCTCCTCGACCTGGACGCGGAAGGACTCCCCGCTGCGGCGGATTCGGAGCGCGTAGCTCCCTCGCTCGAGGCCCTTGAGCACGAGGTAGCCTGGCTCGAGGGAGAGCGCGGAGAATCGATCGGCCACGGGGTGTTCGGCCCGAAGCTCGACCAGCGAGACGTCGGACGGCTCGAGCCCATCCGCCACCTCGAAGGGGACGCGGAGCGCCCGGCCCACGGTGGTGTTGAGCTCACCGGCCAGCCCGCTCACCTCCCTGTCTGGGAGCGACCAGTCGTTCGTCCCGATCCCCTCGCCGGTGACCCGGACCCTCGTCGCCCCCTGGAGCGCGCCGAGGTCGAGGTGCCCCAGCTCATTGGAGCGAAGCTCCTTGGTGATAGATCGGGAGGAGTAGCGGGTCCAGACGGAGACGCGCGCCGCCCGACCCGCGAGGGCCTCTCCGTTCCGGCCCCGCAGCTCGATCTTGAAGGCGCCGGGGTCCCGGCGGAGCATCGCCTGCCCGACCGTCGCGGTCCGGGCCATCCCGTTGACCTCGATGTTCCTCTGACTCGAGGAGAGCTCCACCCGCTCCCCGTCCATCGAGCGGCGGACCTTCCCTTTGAGCTGAACCCTCAGCTGACGCAGTCGCTCGGGGACCTGGATCTCCGCTACCAGGATCCCCTGCGACGCGGCCCCTTCCCCATCGGACTCGAGGAGCGCTGCGGACGTGGCTCGCAGGTCATCGACCGTGAGGGTCGAGATCGCCTGCTCGAAGTCCCAGGACTCGATCTCCAGCTGGAGGTCCTCCACCCGGTCCAGCGAGAGGCGCTGACCGTTCAGCGTGAGGCGCGGGCGCACGATGATCCGCGCGCGGTTGCCCTCGATCAGGGTCTCCGCGGCGATGTGGGTCGCGCCGTCGAGCGCGTACGCCTCGGGGCGGTGGCGGAACGTGGAGACGTCCGACAGCGCGCCCGAGCGGACGAGCACCCGCCGGTCTTGCGCCTCGGTCGTGAAGGGGACGCGGATGTAGCCCTGCTCGTTGGCCGTGAAGTCACGCTCGCCGAAGCGCAGCACCGCGTCCATGACCTGCTGCCGCTCGCCGTCGAAGACCGCGAACACGTGCCCGTTCGGTCCGACCCGCTCGATGAGGTCGAGGCGTCCCTTGCGGACGATGGCGCGGCTGGCCACGCCGCCCACGATCAGCTCGACCACGTAGGTCCCCGGCTCGTCCACCCCGGGCAGGTCGATTCGGCGCTCC
>CAZEFP010000028.1:0-13975 GCA_964511565.1 uncultured Planctomycetaceae bacterium | reverse complement strand
CGCATTACCACCGCGAGGGGCGGCAGGAAGGCTGCCAGGATCAGGGCCACGAAGAGCCCACCCACCAGGACGAAGACCTGCAGCACGTCGGTCCAGACCACGGCCTCCATGCCACCGAGCACCGTGTAGACCGTCGCCATGACGCCGATCGTCACGATGCACAGGTAGACGTCCACGCCCGTCACGGTCGAGAGCGCGAGCGACGGGAGGAACACGACGATCGCCATCCTCGCCACCTGGAACGCCATGAAGGAGGCGCTGCCGAAGAGTCGGATCGGGAGACCGAAGCGCTGCTCGAGGTACTCGTAGGCCGTCGAGATCTCCAGCCGCCGGTAGAAGGGCAGATAGAAGACGACCACGATCGGGGCCATGATGAGGATCGTGATGGACGTCAGCGCGAAGACCCAGTCGTCCATGAACGCCTTGGCCGGCACCGACACGTAGGTGATCGCCGAGAGCTGCGTGGCATAGATGGACAGCCCCGCCGCCCACCAGGGGATGCGCCGGCCAGCGAGGAAGAAGTCGTCGGCGGTGCGCTCGCGGCGCGCGAAGAACACCCCGAGCAGCACGATGCCCAGCAGGTAGCCGGCCATGACCGCGAAGTCGAGGGGCGCGAGCCGCGCCGGCGCACGGTCCATCTGCCCCAGCTGAACCTGGTTCGTCCGGACGCCCGGTCGAACCTCTCCGCTCGCGATCGCGAAGCCCTCGCCCCAGGGCGCGATCCCTGTGGTGACGACCCCGCGTGGCATCGAGCCAGCGCGGACCCAGGTGTCGGTCAGGGTGTGGTAGGCGTCCACATCGGCGGCGAACTCGGGGCGCGTCGCCTGGGGGAGATCCAGGGGCACCGCCGCGACGCCGGAGAGGAAGAGGATGTGCGACTGCCCCGTCGGCCACGCCAGTCCCGCGGATCGGCCGAGGCCCCGTCCGTGAGCCCCCTGCCTTTGGAGGTCCGGGGATCGGTGCTGGGTCCAGGCCTCCGCCCCCGGCTCGAAGCTCCAGAGCTCGTTCGACACCGGGATGAAGCGGCCCCCGTCCGGGAGACTCTCAGGCTCGACGCCCGGGACCTCGCCCGAGTAGACGAACAGGGCCTCCTTGCCCTTCGAGTTGCGCTGGGCGGCGACCACGAACTTGAGGCCAGCCCGGCCCGGGAAGGGCGCGGACTCCACCCAGCCCGCGGCCAGGTCGTCCGGGTCCAGGATCCAGGTCGCCCGGACCAGGTCCGAGGCGTCCGCCGAACGCTGGGCCCCCAGGGCGATCACGAGGCCGTCGACCAGGCCTGCCGCCAGGAACTGGGATGGCGCGGGCAAGGCCGGACCGGCGGTGAACCGGACGGCTCCGCCCCCGTCGAGCTCCGCGATGAGGACGTCCGAGGTGGCGCTGTCCCCGTCTCCCCCGCCGATCAGCAGCGCCTTGCCCTCGAGGTGGACCACCGCTCCGTACGCGCGAGGCTCAGGCAGCGGTGGCCCGGCCGCCCACCCTTGACCGTCGAACACCCAGGTGTCGGCGTACCACACCTTCCCGCCCCACTCCCAGGGCGGCGCCTCGGGGAAGTTCGCGCCGCCGGCGACCAGCAGGCGCGAATCCCCCGTGGGCCCCTCGAGCGACGCGACGAAGGGGCCTCCGAAGCCAACGTCGTCCGGGACGGGCGGAAGCGCCTCCCACAGCACAGGCGTCGGCGCCGGCGCCTCCTGGATCACCACAGCGGCGCACGCCGCGAGGAACACCGACGCGATCAAGCCTGCGCCCCCGCCCTGATGGAGCCGTCGAAGTCGAGGCTGTTCAGGGCCGCGTCCAACCGCGAGGCGGCGGCGGCATCCAGCCCCGCGTTCGGGAGGCGCGGGGGGCCGACAGGAACACCGAGCCGCGCCACGGTGTGGCGCGCGGCCCCCATGTAGCCGAACGAGGCCAGCGCCTGCACGAGGTCCACCGAGACCTGCTGGAGCGCTCTCGCCCGCTCGAATTCCCCCGCCCCGTGGGCGGCGATGATCCGGTTGAAGAGCGGCCCTGCGAAGTTGTAGGTGCTGCCCACCGCGCCCTTCACCCCGAGGCTCAGGGCGGAGAGCAACGCCTCGTCGGTCCCACACAGGACGTCGTAACGGCCCCCGTGGGCGCTCAGGTAGTCCTGGACATGCCACCCCTCGTAACGGCTGCACTTGATCCCGCGCAGCCCGGGGACATGTTCGCCAAACGCACGCGCGAGCTCGCGGCCGCTGAACGGGAGTCCGGTCAGGGCCGGGATGTCGTAGTAGTAGAGGGGCGACTCTCCCGCCGCGTCCGCCACCTCGCCGATGGAGCGCGCCACCAGCTCCGCAGACGCCGGGCGGTAGAAGCACGGGGAGATCGCCCCCAGGGCCTCGACGCCCGGGAGGCCCGCGGCGAACTGGGCCAGCCCCGCGGCGTCTCGCAGGCTCTCGCCGCCCACCTGCGCGATGACACGCAGCCCAGCGGCGGGCCCGGCCTCGGACCAGGCCTCGAAGAGGTCGCGCTTCTCGTCCACGCCGAGGGAGGCCCCCTCTCCCGTGGCGCCCGCCACGAAGACCGCCTGCACGCCGTCGCGCGCGAGCCGGGCCGCCTGAGCAGGCACCACGCCGAGGTCGATGGCCCCCCCGTGGCCGTGCTCATCGACGAAGGGGGTGTGCGGTGCGGCGACGAGGCCGTGGAAGGGCTGCTGCATCCCCTGGTTCTATCCGATCGCGGTTCCATGGCACGCCTGCACCGCCCGGGCCCTTCGCCGCCGGGGTGCCTGAAGCGGATCCCCCACCGCTCGATCTGAGGCGAATCCACGCTCTCGACCGGGGAATCTCGACCTTCTCGCCCCGCCATCCCCATTCCCAACGGACACAGAGCTACGCTCGAGTCAGAGCAAGCGCGAGAAACGGCCCGGCGTTGAAAGTCCGGAGCAAAGAAGCGCGATCATCATCGGGGCCATCGACAGGTCCTTCAGAGCGGCGAAGACGCCGCAATCCGTTACGGGGCAAACAGCCCCACGTGGACCAAGTCATGGACCCTGAAATGACGGCGCCGGAAGGCGCCGAAGTGCCCCCTTCGTCCGAAGAGCTCCAGCCGACCCACCCCGACCAGCACGAGGAAGAGGTCGAGAGCGCGCCCGAGGCCGTCGAGGAGCCCGGCCCGACCGAGCCGAGCGAAGACGGGCCAAGCCCGTTCGAGAGCGTCCCCGCGGCCCTTCAGCCGGCCCTCCAGCGGCGCGGATTCACCGAGCTCTCCGAGGTTCAATCCGCGGTGCTCGCGGCGGACTCGGGGGCCAGCGACCTGCGAATCTCCTCGCAGACCGGCTCGGGCAAGACCGTCGCCCTCGGCCTGGTGGTGTCCCGGGTGCTCGTGGAGCCTCGCGGCGACCGCGGCCCCGACGTGCTGGTGGTCGTCCCGACCCGCGAGCTCGCCCAGCAGGTCTCCACGGAGCTCCGCTGGCTCTTCGCCGACCTCGAGGACACCACGGTGGCCTCGGTGACCGGCGGCACGCCGATCTTCCAGGACAAGAACACGCTGAGGAACGAGCCCCGGGTCCTGATCGGGACCCCCGGCAGGCTCGTGGACCACCTCACCAATGAGAACCTCGACCTCGGCAACGCCCGGGAGCTGGTGCTCGACGAGGCGGACCAGATGCTCGACATGGGCTTCCGGGAGGACCTCGAGACCATCCTCGACGCCACCCCCGCCGAGCGTCGAACGCACATGGTGTCCGCCACGTTCCCCCCGGGGATCGAGCGGCTCGCCGAGCGGTATCAGCGGGACCCCGTGTCCGTCGAGGGCACCGCCCTCGGCGAGGCCAACGCCAACATCGAGCACATCGGACACCTCGTCCAGCGCTCCGATCGATACACGGCGCTGGTCAACCTGCTGCTCCTCGCTGGAGAGGAGCGAGTGCTCGTCTTCGTCGAGCGGCGCTCCGACGCCGCGCAGGTCGCCACCATGCTCTCCGAGGACGGCTTCTCCGCGCTGCCCCTGAGCGGCGAGCTAGCGCAGAGCCAGCGCAACCACACCCTGGCCGCCTTCAGGAATGGCCGCGCCACGATCCTCGTCGCGACCGACGTGGCGGCGCGCGGGCTGGACGTGCCCGACGTGACCACCGTCATCCACACCTCGCCCCCCATCGACCCCGAGGTCTACACACACCGTAGCGGTCGGACCGGTCGGGCCGGACAGACGGGCCGGAGCATCCTGCTCGCGCCGCCCAACCGCCGGCGCAAGCTGAGCTACCTGCTGGCCGATGCGCGCGTCGAGCTGGAGTGGCGCCCGCTGCCCCCTGCCGCAGAGGTCGAGGCGGTCCTGCAGGAGCGCTTCAGGGCGAAGCTGGGGGCGGAGCTAGACAAGGCCCTCCAGAAGGAGCCCAAGGAGGCCCTGCTCGAGCACGCCAACTCGCTCCTCGAGGAGCACGATGGGCCGAAGCTGGTGGCCGCGCTCCTCGCCCGGCTCGGCGAGAAGCGTCGAGCCAAGGCGCGGGACGTGGGCGGCCCGTCCGGCCACGGGAACGAGCGCTACGAGAGCCGGCCCCGCGGCGACCGCCGCGACGAGGGGAGCGTCTCCGCCCCCGGCATGGTCCGCTTCTTCATCAACTGGGGCTCCCTGAAGGGCGCCAATCCCTCCAAGGTCCTCGCCCAGGTCTGCCGCCGCGGCAACGTCCAGGGCGCGGACGTCGGCGCGATCTCGATCCACCCCAACGCCACCACCTTCGACGTGCGCGAGGAGGTGGCGATGGAGTTCGAGAAGAACGCAGGCCAGCGAGATGAACGGAACCCGTCCACCTTCATCCGCCGGGACCGTGGCCCCACCGGAGGCAGCCCCCGACGGGGTGGCGGTCGGCGCGGCTTCCGCCGGAGGCGGCGCCGCTGACGCCGGAGAGGAGCCCCCTCCCGCGACCTTCGATGCGGATCCTGATCGCAGGCCTCGGCGACCTCGGAGCGGAGGTCGCGCGCCTCGCCGCCGGCGAGGGGCACGAGGTGTTCGGCCTGCGCAGGAGCGCAGCCCCGGCGCCGGGGGGAGTCGCGTTGCTCCAGGGCGACGTGACCGAGCCCAGCACCCTCGACCTGCCCCCCGCCCTGGACCTGGTGGTCTACTGCGTCGCGGCCGACGCCCGGGACGAGGGCGCCTACAGGCGGGCGTACCCCGAGGGCCTCAGCCACGTGCTCGGGGCCCTCACCCGCGAGTCACCCGAGGCCCGGGTCCTGTTCGTCTCCTCCACGGGCGTCTATGGCGACGCCGCGGGTGCCTGGGTGGACGAGGACACCGCGCCTGCGCCCGAGGGCTTCACCGGTCGCGCCATGCTGGAGGCCGAGGCCGTCCTCGAGGGCAGCGCCTTCCGCGGGACCAGCCTTCGCCTCGGGGGCATCTATGGCCCCGGGAGGACCTTCCTCCTCGACGCCATCCGCTCGGGCCGGCCCTTCCCTGCGGAGACCATGGGGCACTGGACCAATCGAATTCACCGGGACGACGCGGCCCGGGCGATCCTCCACGTCGCCGCGACCCCGAGCGCGCCCCCGGTCCTCAACGTCGTCGACCCCGCGCCCGCTCGCCGCGCAGGGGTCCTCGAGTGGCTGGCCACGCAGCTCGGTCGCGCCCTCGTGACGGCCGCCGCGGCCCCGACGCGCTCCCCCGGTGCAGATCGCCGCGTGAGCTCCAGGCGGCTCGCCTCGACCGGCTTCGAGTTCCACTTCCCGTCCTTCAAGGACGGCTACCGCGCGCTGCTCGGCGAACCGCCCCCGGGACGCGAGGGGTCATGAGGGCGGGGGCGCGGTCCCCCGCAACGCTCAATGACGGAAGTGCCGGGCACCCGAGAACAGCATCGGCACTCCCTTCGCGTCGGCCGCCTTCACGACCTCTGCGTCCCGCACCGAACCGCCGGGCTGCACGATCGCGCTGACTCCTGCGTCGATGGCCGCCTCGACTCCGTCGGGGAAGGGGAAGAACGCGTCGCTCGCGAGGACCGCGCCCGACGCCCGGTCGCCTGCCTTGTGCGCCGCGATCCTCACCGAGTCCACGCGGCTCATCTGGCCGGCGCCGACGCCGACGACCGTCCGATCGGAGGTCAGCACGATCGCGTTGGACTTCACGTGCTTGGAGATCTTGTTGGCGAAGCCGAGCTCGGCGACCTGCTCCTCCGAGGCCGTCGCCTCGCCGGCCTTCTCGAAGTCCGTCTCGATGGTGAGGTCGCGGTCCTGGACGAGGAAGCCGCCTGCGAGCTTCTTGATCTCGTACTGACCCTTCGAGCGCGAAGCGGGGCCGAAGGCGCCGCAGGCCAGGAGCCGGACACTCTTTCCCCACTTGGGCTTGCGGGTCAGGAGCTCGAAGGCGTCCTCGTCGAAGTCGGGGGCGATGATCGCCTCCACGAACCGATTGCCCTCCACGAGGAAGGTCGCGGAGGCCAGGTCGAGCGGTCGGGTGAAGGCGAGCACCGAGCCGAAGGCGCTGATCGGGTCGCCGGACCACGCCCGCTCGAGCGCCTCCGAGATGGTGGCGCCCTCCGCCGCCCCGCAGGGGTTGGTGTGCTTGATGACGCTCACGAAGGGCCCCTCGAACTCCGCCGCGAGGGCGTGCGCCGCGTCGAGGTCCACGAGGTTGTTGTAGGAGAGCGCCTTGCCGTTGAGGACCTCGGCGTGAGCCGCGCACGGCTCCGGCCTGGGGTCCGTGCGGTAGAACGCGGCGCGCTGGTGCGGGTTCTCGCCGTAGCGCAGCTCCATCTGCTTCGCGCCAGCCAGGGCGAAGGTCGCCGCGAAGGCCTCCTCCGCCTCTTCCTCGTGGTCCTGCTGGAACATCCAGGTGGAGATGGCCGTGTCGTAGGCCGCCGTCCTGGCGAAGGCGCGCTGGGCGAGCTCCCTGCGGAAGCCGTCGCTGAGCCCACCGCCGTGGGTCGCGAGCTCGTCGAGGACTCGGCCGTAGAGCTCCGGCTCCGTGACCACAGCGACGAAGCGGTGGTTCTTCGCGGCGGAGCGCACCATCGAGGGCCCGCCGATGTCGATCTGTTCGACGCACTCGTCCCGGGTCGCTCCCTCCCGAGCGATCGTCGCCTCGAAGGGGTACAGGTTCACCACCACGAGATCGATCGGGGCGATCTTGTGCTCGTCCATGGCCGCCGCGTGCTCCACGTTGTCCCGGACCGCGAGGAGCCCGCCGTGGATCTTGGGGTGGAGCGTCTTCACCCGGCCGTCCATCATCTCGGGGAAGCCCGTGTGTTCACTGACCTCCGTGACCGGGATCCCCGCCTCCTCCAGCGCGCGATAGGTGCCGCCCGTGGAGAGCAGCTCCACACCGTAGTCGGCCAGCTGCCGGGCGAAGTTCTCGAGGCCGTTCTTGTCGGAGACGGAGAGGAGTGCGCGATGGATCGGTCGTGACATGGAGGGTCCGGGCCCACCCGGGCCGCGGGTCATTCGGGAGTTCAATCGGGGCAGGGCGAGGGACCATCGTAGCGACGACGGGTGATTTCAGAACGAAGGGATCTCCAGCTCACGGGCATCCGCCGTAGGTCACTCTTCCTCAACGACGTCGGGCGCGCGTGTGCCCCTCGGGCGTGAGCCCGAAGTGCCCTGCGGTTCGCTCCGTCACGAGGCCGGCCGCCTGGAGCTGGACCAGCGCCCGTCGAGCGGCGCGCTGCCCCATCCTCGAGACGCGCGCGAGCTCCTTGAGGTCGGGCCCGGCGGTCCCGTCCTGTGCGCGGAACCGGATCTCCCGCAGGAGCCGCCGCTCTCGGGCATCGAGGGTGACCCGCGCCGCCCCCCGTGACCAGACGCGCTGGATCGCGCGGGGCGCGGGACGGGTGGAGGAGCCGTCACGCACGAAGGGGGCGAGCTTGCCATCCCTCCCCGGGGCCAGCACAGGCCGCGCCTCCGAGGAGCGGACCTCCGCCACGACGAGGGCGGCGCCGTCGCACTGGACGGTACGCACCTGGAGCGCGGGGGACGGAGCGACGAGGTCGGCCGCGATCCGGCGTAGCTCGGCGGTGGTCTCGGCCGCGTCCGCGACGCCGACGATCGATCCGTCGTCCCGGACTCCGACCCAGATCTTGCCGCCCACTCCGTTCGCGAAGGCCGACATGGTCCGTGCGATGCGCTCTGGACGCGGAAGGCGCTCCTTCCACTCCGACTCCGGCCCCTCCCCGTCGAACGGGCGCGGTGCCTCCCGCGTGAATCCATGGTCGTCAGAGGCCATCGGGACCCAATCTAAACCTCCCGGCCCGTATCCACTAACGGGGAGCCGACGATCGCAGACTTCGGTGCGACAGCCTGGCCGCTCCCCGTGAATCCCGGGGCGCTTCGGCCTATCCTCGGGGCATGAGGGAGGTCGAGATCGACTGCGCGCGCGGGGCCGGTCGTGCCTGGCGCGTACTCGAGGGTCGCGGGGCATGACGGTCTCGGCACTCTCACGCGACACGCTGGTCCTGAATCGAGCGTGGCTGGCCATCGCGTCCACGCCGGTGCGGAACGCCCTGCGCCTCGTCTACTCAGAGGCCGCCATGGTCGTCCAACCCGACACGTACGAGGTCCACGGTTTCGAGAGCTGGTCGAGGCTCGAGGTCCCCGAGGGTGAGGCCTCGATCTCGACGGTCCGGCTCGAGCTCCGGATCCCGGAGGTGATCGTCCTCAACGCCTTCAGCGGCGTCCCGCGCCAGGCGCTCCCCTTCACCCGCAAGAACCTGATTCGCCGCGACCTCTCCCGGTGCCAGTACTGCGGGAAGCAGCCCGGCCAGGCGCAGCTGTCCGTCGACCACGTGATCCCTCGCTCCAAGGGGGGCGAGACCTCGTGGGAGAACTGCGTCCTCGCCTGCCTGAGGTGCAATCGGCGGAAGGGCAACAAGCTGGCCTCCGAGGTCGGCATGATTCTCCTTCAGGAACCCAAGCCCCCCACGTGGTCCCCCATCTTCGAGGTGGCGGGCGGCGAGAAGCCCGCTGCGTGGCGTCGCTTCATCGGGGAACAGAACTGGGTCGAAGCATCATGAGCCTGCGCGCCCACCCCGTCCGCTACACCCTCGTCCCTGCCCTCTTGCTGGCGACCGCCGTCGGCTGGGTCTTCCACAAGTACGTCGGGGGCGCCCTCCTCGTCGGCTGGTGGATCGGCATCAACCTGGTCACCTACCCCGTCTGGTGGGTCGACAAGCGTCAGGCTCGGCGCGAGGGCTTCCGGGTGCCGGAGTGGACGCTGCACCTGCTCTCCCTGCTGGGCGGAGGGCTCGCCGGAGTGCTCGCCATGCAGTCGCTGCGCCACAAGACCCAGAAGGCCATCTTCCGCGTCGGTCAGCCCCTGCTGCTCCTGCTGAGCGCCGTCGCCATGGGCTGGTGGCTGAACCGCTGAGCTCGTGACCGCGCGAGGGCCGAGCCTTGGCGTCCGCGGCTAGCCCAGCCTGAAGCTGAGCGCCATGGCGGTGGACAGGATCGGATACTCGACCCGGAGCCGATGCACGTCGAACGCCGCCGGATCCCAGCCGAGCCGCTCGAAGACGAAGGTCCGCATCTCGTCGTAGCGGGGCACCTCCGACGTGCGAATGACGCCGTCCGCCGGGCCCATGAAGGTCGGGGCCTCGGAGATCGGCAGCCGCTGGTTCTGCAGGCCCTGACCGGACGAGAAGTCGCTCCGAACGACCACCTCAGGGGCGGTCCCGGGGAAGAGGCTGCGGTGGACCAGGACATCGAGGATCAGCAGCCGAACCGGACAGGACACCGTGGCCATCGCTCCGGCATGCTCGCTTCCCTCCTCCGCCTTGAGCGCGCCCACGGGGCGCACCACGTCGCCGGTCACGCATGAGATCGCGCCGGTGGCCCCCACCCGCTCCGTGGAGACCATGTACTGCAGCCCGCCCTTGTCGCTGCTCCGCGATTCCACCCTGAGGGACGGGTCGCTGAAGAAGAGCGACGCCTCCTCCTCGGAGGCATCGTCCATGTCGAAGAGGGGCTGGATGGATGCGTCCCTGGTGGTCCGAAGATCGTCCTGGCGAGGCCAGGTGATCCCGACCGGCCAGGACATGGCGGGGCGAAGGAACTCCAGGTTCAAGAGGCCACGCAGGTTGGCCATGTCCGCGAAGCCCTCCTCAGCCGAGGGCGCGAGGAACGCGCTCCGGAGCTGGACATCGGCCGATGCACCCCAGATGTAGGTGTTCCCCTCGAAGGCCGTCCGTCGATGGGCGAGGTCCGCCTCCTTCTTACCCTCGACCGAGTGGGAGGCGAGGAGCATGTCGAAGCGCTTGCGGTCCCCCGCGTGCGACTTGACCACCCTGTCCAGCGCCTCCATGGCGGCGCTGACCCCCTCGAGGGCCGCCGTCTCCACGCCGCTCCTCCGGGCCGCCAGGAGAAAGGACCGGATCCCCGCCGAGCGCGGCAGGTAGCGGGCGGCGGCGAAGGCGTCGGAGCACTCGACCGCGTTGAACACGCGCCACGCGAGGGCCTTGTCGGTGCCGAGGGCGTGCTGGAGCTCCGAGGCCCGGCTGACCTTCGTGGGGAGCAGGCTGATGACCCTGTCGAGCTGGCGGCGGAGCTCGTTGATCGCCGCCGAGGTCTCGAGCTCGAAGCTCGAGTCCAGCGGTTGGGCCTTGTTACCGGTCGTCACGGCCCACTGAGTTTGCCTGCTGCTCACCCTGAGATCATCCCTGCTGGCCCCCTGGGGTGGGGCGAGAGTTTCTAGAAACTTCTCCAGATCCCCATCTTGCTGTTATCCTGCGGGTCGACTTTTGCGACTCCCTTTTTCTCCGAAGCGACCTCGTCGCACTCGCGCGACGCCGTCGCTCCTCACCATGAAATCCACAATCTCCGTCGCCGGCTCCTCCCTGCTGGCCCTCCTTCTCAGCGCCCCCGCGTCGGCCCAGCTCTACGGAGGGTTCTCCTTCGGGGAGTCCTATCTGGAAGAGGTCGAGACCGGGACGGTCACACCCCTCCTCCAGTTCGACCTGTTCGAGGTCTTCGGCGCGGCCGCCAACGACGCCGAGCAGTACATGTGGCTGGTCGGCGGGACCCCCGGGCGTCTCTCCACCTGGGCGTATGGAAGCGCCAATGGACCGGTCGACGTCGGACCGATCTTGACGGACACCGGTGGCGCCTATCGCTGGGATGGGATGGCCTACGACAGCATCAACGACCGGTTGATCCTGGTCCTCGCCTTCCCGCCGTTCGGCGCTCCCTCGACGGCCCGCGGTCTCTACGAGCTCGACCCCGACACGCTCGTGGCGACCCAGGTCCTCTCCTACAGCACGAACGGCATCTCGGCCTCCATCAGCGGCCTGGGCTTCAACCGTGCAGACGGCCTGTTCTACGCCCCGGACGATGTCGGCCTGCAGATTCTCGCCATCGACCTCGCCACCGGCACGGCCACCCCGGTCCCCGGGTCCGCTTATGTCTCTGGCTCCGCGGACGTCGACGGGTGCACGGTGGGCAACAACAAGGTCTACCTCATCGACGACGACCCGGCTTTCCCGCCGCAGGTCTTCGACCTGAGCACCGGAACGTACGTGACTCCGCACGGCATCAACGCCTCCGGAGCCACGTCCACGAGCGCCGCCGCGTGGCTCCCGCGCTCCCTCGACCCGGGCGCGGTCTACTGCAACGGCGCCATCAACTCGACCGGGGTCGGCGGTGAGATCGAGGCAGACGGAAGCCGCTTCGTCGGCGACCACGACATGACGCTGCGGGCGTCCTCGCTCCCGCAGAACGCCTTCGGATTCTTCATCGTCTCCGACACGCAAGGCTTCACCGCCAACCCGGGTGGAAGCCAGGGTGACCTCTGCCTCGGCGGCTTCATCGGTCGCTACGTCGGGCCGGGCCAGATCCTCTCCTCGGGCTCCGCCGGGGAGTTCAGCCTCGAGATCGACCTCGGGGCCATCCCGACCCCGACCGGCACCGTGAGCGTCATGCCGGGCGACACCTGGAACTTCCAGGCCTGGCACCGCGACTCGGTCGGAGGCAGCGGCGTCTCCAACTTCACCGGCGCGGTCTCCGTCCCGTTCCTGTGATCCAGCTCCCCGTGGAGGCCTGAGCTCCTGGAGCTCGGCCTGTCTCATCCGCGCCCTGGCGCCGGCGAATGGACCGGCTCCGGGGCGCGCTTCCATTCACCCCGGCGTGGTCCGCGCCGAGGCTCAGCGGTCTTCGGGCGCTCCATCCAGGAGCTCGCCCAGCGCCTCGAGCGTCGTCACGGGCGCCGCGCAGGCGAAGTTGCTGCACACGTAGGCGGTGGCCTTGCCGCCGACCTGGACGAGCGGCGCCGTGAATGGAGCCACCGCTGCAAGGGCCGCTCCCCGATTCCCAGGCGGCCGAAGGAGGACCACGTCGTTGGGCGCGAAGCGCCCGGCGAGCAGCGCGAGCATCGACCGCGTGTTGGGATCCTCCGGCTCGCCCACGATCACGATCTCGCGGGTCGTGGCGTTCTGGAAGTCCACCGCGGCGAGGAGCTGGGTCGAGTAGCTGGGGCTGCGGGAGACCTCGGCGCTGAACGCTCGAATGGTGCCCGCGGCGATCTCCTCGTAACTCGTCACCCCTGTCATCCTGGAGAGCCGCTGGAGGACGCACGCCATGACGGAGTTCCCCGCGGGTCGCGCGCCGTCGTAGATCGTCTTCGACCGGACGAGGAGCGCCTCCCCGTCGTCGGGGCTGAGGAAGAAGCCCCCTGCCTCTTCGTCATGGAAGTGAAGGAGCGCGGTGTCGACGATCTCTTTGGCGGCCTTGAGGTAGGCGACCTCGTGACCCGCCTCGAAGAGGTCCAGGAGCCCCTGGGCCAGGAAGGCGTGGTCCTCGAGCATCCCGTCGAGGCCCGCCTCGCCCGCGCGCCAGCGCTTGAGGAGCCGGCCCGACTCGGTGCGCAGCTCGCTGAGCGCGAAGTCCGCGGCTCGCCGAGCACGCTCCACGAGGCGGGCGTCTCCGAAGGCACGGCCCGCGCGCGCGAAGGCGGAGATCATCAGCCCGTTCCAGTCCGTGAGGACCTTGTCATCCTTGAGCGGGTGGACACGCCGCTCCCGGGACTCGAATAGCCGCGCCCGCAGCGGCTCCCAGCGTCGCCGCTCCTCGTCGGACAGCGCGGTCTTCAGGTGCAGAACGTTGCGCCCCGTCCGCTCCCCGGTGGCCTCGTCCCGGTAGTTGCCTTCCTCACTCGTCCCGAAGCGCTGGCGCACGAAGGCCGCGTCCGCGCCATCCAGGAGCGCGTCGATCTCCGCCTCGGTCCAGAGGTAGAAGAGCCCCTCCTCGCCCTCACTGTCGGCGTCCTCGGCCGAGTAGAAGCCGCCCTCGGGCGCGGTCATGTCCCTGCTGACGTACGCGAGGATCTCCCGGGCGGCGCGCTCGTAGGCGGCGTCGCCGGTGACGAGCCAGGCGTCCACGTAGGCGAGACCACAGAGCGCCTGGTCGTAGAGCATCTTCTCGAAGTGCGGGACGAGCCAGTCCGGGTCGGTGGAGTACCGGTGGATCCCGAGCCCCACCTGATCGAAGATCCCGCCCATACGCCATGCGGCAAGCGTTCGCTCCACCATCTCCAGGGCGCGGACCGAACCGGTGGCCGCGTACCGCCGGAGGAGGAACGTCTGCTCGTGGGGAACGGGGAACTTGCGCGCCGCGCCGAAACCGCCGCGGGCGCTGTCGAAGCGCTGGGAGAGCTCCGCCTCACCCGCCGCGAGGTGCTCGAGCGTCAGGTCGTCGCCCGGGGACCCCGCCACCCGGGCGGCGAGGTCATCGGTGATCGCCGTCGCCGACTGGAGGACCTCCTCCCGCCGATCCGTCCAGGCCGCCGACAGGGCGGGGACGAGTTCGAGCATGCCGAAGCGCTGACCGATCGACTGCTTCGGGAAGTAGGTCCCCGCGAAGAAGGGGCGCTTGTCCGGCGTCATCACGACGGTCATGGGCCAGCCTCCGCTCCCGGTCAGGGCCTGGGTGACCGTCATGTAGAGCTGATCGATGTCCGGGCGCTCCTCACGGTCGAGCTTGACGCACACGAACGCTTCGTTCATGAGGCGCGCGACCTCCTCGTCCTCGAAGCTCTCGTGCTCCATCACGTGGCA
>CAZEFP010000027.1:6523-13977 GCA_964511565.1 uncultured Planctomycetaceae bacterium | reverse complement strand
CATCAGCAAGATCTGCCCCCGCGAGGACATGCCGTACCTCGAGGACGGCACCCCGGTGGACATCGTCCTGAACCCGCTCGGCGTGCCGTCGCGGATGAACGTCGGTCAGATCCTCGAGACGCACCTGGGAATGGCCGCGGCAGAGCTCGGCGTTCGCTGCGCCTGCCCCGCCTTCGACGGGGCCTCGGAGACCGAGATCGAGTCCATGCTGACGGACGCGAACATGCCCACCTCCGGCAAGTTCACGCTGTTCGACGGTCGCACCGGCGAGCGCTTCGAGCAGGACGTAACGGTCGGGATCATGTACATGCTCAAGCTGCACCACCTCGTCGACGAGAAGGTGCACGCGCGAGCCACGGGCCCCTACAGCCTCATCACCCAGCAGCCTCTCGGCGGCAAGGCGCGCTTCGGCGGCCAGCGCTTCGGAGAGATGGAGGTCTGGGCCCTCGAGGCGTACGGCGCGGCGGCGATCCTGCAGGAGCAGCTCACCGTCAAGTCGGACGACGTGGACGGCCGGACCAAGATCTACGAGTCGATGGTCAAGGGCCTCAACATCCTGGAGCCCGGGACGCCGGTCTCCTTCGAGGTGCTCACCAACGAGATCCGCGGCCTCGGGCTCAACATGGAGCTCCACAAGAAGGCCGTCCTCTGATCACTGCGCGCCGCGGGGGAGGGGCCTGACCCTCCCCCCCGCGGCGCACCCCCTGCGCGCAAACACACCCACACCTGGAACGCCCCTTCGGCGTTCTGGACCCCCCGCGGGACGGCCCCGGCCACCCCGGACCATCTGGAGACCCGACCCATGACGCTGGCAGACGCCAAGTACAACCGGATCAACGACTACGGCAGCGTGACCATCGCGCTCGCATCCCCGGAGGACATCCGGTCCTGGTCGTACGGTGAGGTCAAGAAGCCCGAGACCATCAACTACCGCACCTACCGGCCCGAGCGTGACGGGCTCTTCTGCGAGCGCATCTTCGGTCCGGAGAAGGACTGGGAGTGCTCCTGCGGCAAGTACAAGGGCATCAAGCACAAGGGCATCGTCTGCGACAAGTGCGGCGTGATGGTGACCCACAGCCGCGTGCGCCGGAAGCGGATGGGCCACATCAACCTGGCCGCCCCGACCGCGCACATCTGGTTCTTCAAGGCCATGCCGAGCCGCCTCGGCAACCTGCTCGGCTGCAAGGTGTCCAACCTCGAGCGCGTCATCTACTTCCAGGACTACATGGTCGTGGACCCCGGTGACACGCCCATGGAGCAGTTCCAGCTGCTCACCGAGGAGGAGTTCCGCGCGGCCCGCGCCAAGTACGGCGCCGAGTTCGACGCCGACATGGGCGCCGAGGCCGTCAAGAAGATCCTCCGGACCCTCGACCTCGGCATGGTGTCCGAGGAGCTCCGCGAGGAGCTGAAGGCCACGCGCTCCAAGCAGCGCATGAAGGACATCACCAAGCGCCTCGGCACGGTCGAGATGCTGCGCGACTCCGGGAACAACCCCGAGTGGATGGTCCTCGACGTCGTCCCCGTCATCCCGCCGGACCTGCGCCCGCTGGTGCTGCTCGACTCGGGCAACTTCGCCACCAGTGACCTCAACGACCTGTACCGGCGCCTGATCAACCGGAACAACCGCCTCAAGAAGCTCCTCGACCTCAACGCCCCCGAGGTCATCATCCGCAACGAGAAGCGGATGCTGCAGCAGGCGGTCGACGCGCTGTTCGACAACGGCCGCTGCCGCCGCCCGGTGCTCGGCTCCTCGAACCGCCCGCTCAAGTCCCTCACGGACATGATCAAGGGCAAGCAGGGCCGCTTCCGTGAGAACCTGCTCGGCAAGCGCGTGGACTACTCCGCGCGTTCCGTGATCGTCGTCGGCCCCGAGCTTCGCCTGACCCAGTGCGGTCTGCCGAAGAAGGTGGCCCTCGAGCTCTTCCAGCCCTTCATCATCCGGCGCCTCAAGGAGCTCGGCCAGGCGGACACCATCAAGTCCGCCAAGCGCATGCTCGAGCGCCGCGACGACGACGTCTGGGACATCCTCGAGGAGGTCATCCGCGACCACCCCGTGCTGCTCAACCGGGCGCCCACGCTCCACCGCATGGGCATCCAGGCCTTCGAGCCGAAGCTGATCGAGGGCAACGCGATCCGCCTCCACCCGCTCGTCTGCGGCGGCTTCAACGCCGACTTCGACGGGGACCAGATGGCGGTCCACCTGCCGCTCTCGTTCGAGGCGCAGATCGAGGCCTCGACCCTGATGCTGGCGAGCAACAACATCTTCTCGCCCGCGAACGGCTCGCCCATCATCTCGCCGTCCCAGGACATGGTCCTCGGGATCTTCTACCTGATGATGAACCCGCCGAGCGTCCCCGAGTCGCTCCCGACCTTCGGGTCGACGGCGGAGCTCTTCCTCGCCTACGGGCACGGCCACGCGCGGACCCACAAGGCCGTGCGCCTACGCTTCCCCGAGGGGAGCAGCGTCAAGTTCGGCCGCGACAAGGACCCGGTGTCCGTGGACGAGCACGGCCGCGTCGCCGTCCTGGACGAGAACGGCGCCCCGACGGGGGAGACGGAGTTCGCGATGACCACGATCGGTCGCGTGATCTTCAACGACATCCTCCCGGAGGGGATGCCCTTCTATAACTACGACCTCAACAAGAAGGGGATCCAGGCGCTGATCAGCGACTGCTATCACCTCCTCGGTCGTGACGCGACGCTCCGGCTGCTCGACGACCTCAAGAACCTCGGGTTCAAGTCGTCCACCCGCGCCGGCCTCTCCTTCGGCAAGGACGACGTCCGGATCCCGGACACCAAGCAGTCCATGCTCGATGAGTCGCAGGCGGAGATCGACAAGATCGAGGCCAGCTACAACAAGGGTGAGATCACCGACGGTGAGCGCTACCTGAAGATCATCGACCTGTGGACCGAGGCCCGGGAGAAGGTGGGGACGGTGCTGATGCAGCTCCTCTCCGTCGACTTCGACACGGAGTCCGGCTACGTCAACCCGATCTTCTGCATGGTCACCTCCGGCGCCCGTGGCTCGGTGGACCAGATCCGCCAGCTGGGCGGCATGCGAGGCCTGATGGCGAAGCCGTCCGGCAAGATCATCGAGACGCCCATCAAGGCCAACTTCCGAGAAGGCCTGAAGGTGCTCGAGTACTTCTCGTCCACCCACGGCGCCCGGAAGGGTCTGGCGGACACCGCGCTCAAGACCGCGGACGCCGGCTACCTGACGCGGAAGCTCACGGACGTCGCGCAGAACGTCGTGATCACGCAGGACGACTGCGGGACCATGGGCAGCGTGACCAAGTCGGTGGTCTTCAAGGGCGACAGGGTCGCCGTGAGCCTGGCCGACGGGATCCGCGGGCGGATCGCCCGGGACACGATCATCGACCCGATCACCGAGGAGATCCTCGTGCGCGAGCACGAGCCGATCACCGAGGACATCGCGGCGGCGATCGAGGCCCACGGGTACGAGAAGATCCGCGTCCGGAGCCCGCTCACCTGCGAGGCGCCCCTCGGCGTCTGCGCGCGCTGCTACGGCATGGACCTGGCTCGGAACCAGCTGGTGGAGCGCGGCCTCGCCGTCGGCATCATCGCCGCCCAGTCCATCGGTGAGCCGGGCACCCAGCTGACGATGCGGACGTTCCACATCGGCGGTACCGCCTCGCGTTCCATCGAGGACAGCGAGATCAAGCTCAAGCGCGCGGGCAAGGTCCAGTACCAGAACCTGCGGGCCGTGACGAACAAGGGCGGTGAGACCATCGTCCTGAACCGGAACGGTGAGGTCCTGCTGCTGGACGAGAAGGACCGCGAGATCGATCGCTACTCCATCCCGACCGGCGCCACCATCCTCATCGAGGAGGGCAAGACCGCCGAGGCCGGCGCGTCCCTGTGCACCTGGGACCCGCACCACGTGCCGATCATCACGGAGTTCGACGGCAAGGTCCGGTACGAGGACCTCGTCGAGGGCAAGACGCTCAAGATCGAGCGTGACGCCCGCCGCAAGGCCGCGCGCCGCCAGGTGACCGAGCACAAGGGTGACCTCCACCCGCAGCTCGTGATCGAGAACGCCAAGGGTGAGCCCCTCGCGGTCTACCCGATCCCGGAGAAGGCCTACATCGAGATCGACGACGGCCAGAAGATCGGCCGCGGTGAGCTCCTCGCCAAGTCGTCTCGTGAGGCGACGGGTACCCAGGACATCACCGGTGGTCTGCCGCGCGTGACCGAGCTCTTCGAGGCACGTCGCCCGAAGGACCCGGCCATCATGAGCGAGATCGACGGCGTCGTTGAGCTCGGCGACCGCAAGCGCGGCAAGCGGACGGTCATCGTGCGCGCGCTCGGCGCCAACGGCGAGGTCATCGAGGAGCACGAGCACTCCGTGCCCCAGGGCAAGCACCTGCGCGTCCACAAGGGCGACGAGGTGCGCGCCGGTGAGCCGCTGGTCGACGGGCCGCTGTACCCCGAGGACATCCTCCGCATCAACGGTGAGGAGAACGTCCAGGAGTACCTGCTCGGCGAGGTCCAGAACGTCTATCGCTCGCAGTCGGTGACCATCGACGACAAGCACATCGAGACGATCCTGTCGCAGATGATGCGCAAGGTTCAGGTGAACGAGCCTGGCGACTCCGAGTTCCTGCCCGGGGCCGTGGTCGACAAGTATCGCTTCCGCCGTGAGAACGAGCGCCTGCGCAAGGACCGCCGCAAGCCGGCGACCGGCCAGACGCTGCTGCTCGGGATCACCAAGGCCTCGCTCTCCTCGGACTCGTTCATCTCCGCGGCCTCCTTCCAGGAGACCACGAAGGTGCTGACCGAGGCGGCGATCGCGGGCAAGCGCGACATGCTCGTCGGCCTCAAGGAGAACGTCATCCTCGGGCACATGGTCCCGACCGGAACCGGCTTCCGCGACCACTACCGGACCCGCGTGAAGAAGAACATCGACTTCGGCGAGATCGGCACCGGGTCCGGAGCGGTCTCGTTCGGGAGCGCTGGCATGGACGACGCCATGGACGAGATGCTCTCCGTGGACGCCGCGGCTGCGGCCCTCGGCGTCGACCCCGCCATGCTCTCCGGTGACGCCGCGGCCCCCGAGGCCCCGGCCGCCGCTGAGGCCGCCCCGGCCGAGGCCGGTCCCGCGGCGGAAGAGGAGGGCGGCGAGGCCACGGCCGCCCAGGCCTGATCGGCCCCTCCGGTCCCCAAGCCCCCCTCGAGCCCGGTCCGCCGGGTGGGGGAGGGCCGGGACCGGACGGCCCTTGACCCCCGAAATCTCCCCCGTACACTGTTGCGCCGATCTGCCGACCAGATCGGTCGCGCCCTCCCGGCGCCCCAGCCGAGACCCCAAGGTCGGCACATCACCCACACCACGCGATGCCCACAATCAACCAGCTCATCCGAAAGGGACGCAAGACGCCGATCAAGCGCTCCAAGTCCCCGGTCCTCGACTCCTGCCCGCACAAGCGGGGTGTCTGCCTTCAGGTGAAGACCCAGACGCCGAAGAAGCCGAACTCCGCGCTCCGCAAGATCGCGCGCGTTCGCCTGTCCAACGGCAAGGAGATCACCGCCTACATCCCCGGCGAGGGGCACAACCTCCAGGAGCACTCCGTCGTGCTCGTCCGCGGGGGTCGCGTCCGCGACCTCCCCGGTGTTCGCTACCACATCCTCCGCGGCACCCTCGACACCTCCGGCGTCGACGGCCGCTCCCAGAGCCGTTCCAAGTACGGGTCGAAGAAGCCCAAGAAGTGATGCCCCCTCGGAGCTGAAGGCGCCGCCGCCAGAGGCCGTGTTCATCGCGTCACGTCCCGGCACCGGCCGACCGCTCCGACCGCTTCCCTCCCTCGATCCAGAGAACAGAGACCACCATGCCCCGTAACTTCAAGTCGACGGCTCACTTCGTGAAGCCTGACCCCAAGCTCGGCTCGCTGCTCGCCTCCAAGGTCATCAACCAGGTGATGCAGGACGGCAAGAAGAGCACCGCTCAGTCCATCCTCTACAACGCCCTCGACGTGGCGCTGAAGAAGCTCCCGGACGTTGAGGGGGAGACCAACGAGGAGAAGCAGGTCGCCATCCTGACCCAGGCCGTCGAGAACGCGAAGCCGGGCGTCGAGGTCCGCTCCAAGCGCGTCGGTGGTGCCAACTATCAGGTGCCGCGTGAGGTCAAGAAGGCGCGCCAGCAGTCCCTCGCCATCCGCTGGCTGGTGGACAACTCGCGCAAGAAGAAGGGCAAGCCCATGCACCTTCGCCTGGCCGAGGAACTCGTGGACGCTCACAACGGCACCGGCGCGTCGGTGACCTGGAAGGAGAACATCCACAAGATGGCCGAGGCCAACAAGGCCTACGCCCACTTCGCCCGCTGATCGCTCCTCTGGCCCGCTTGGGCCGAGCGCATCCTCGAAAGGCCGTGGCTCTCGCCGCGGCCTTTCTTCGTTGGGGCGCATGGCGCCCGCTCGCCGTACAGCCTGGTCCTCCCCGCGGTATCGTCTTGCCCATGTCCGGGCCCCTCGACGTCCTCATCCTCCGCGACCCCCGCGAGTCGGCGAAGAAGTGCTCGCTCATCCCGCTCAAGGGCACCCCCGGGATCCAGTTCCAGGAGTATCGCGCGGACAGGACCGTGGAGGCCGGGGGACGTGTGTTGCTCGACCCCGCGGCCGAGCCCATCTCGTCCGATGACCGAGGGCTCCCGCTGCTGGTCCTCGACTCCTCGTGGCGTCGCCTCCCCAAGCTGTCGGACACGGTGGTCGGGACGCCTCGCAGAAGGCGCCTCCCGCCGCTCAAGACCGCTTACCCCAGGCGGTCGCGGGACTTTGAGGATCCCTCCGAGGGCCTCGCCTCCGTGGAGGCGCTCTACGCGGCCTTGGTCCTCCTGGGGCACGAGGGGGTCGAGCACCTCCTCGATCAGTATCGCTGGAAGGAGGAGTTCCTCCGGGCGAACGCCGAGGCGCTCAGGGGCGGGGCCCTCTAGGCCGGGTCGAGGGCGCGGGATTCGGGCGGGGCCGGGCGCTACGATGCCCGCCGCTCCATGGACCCCTCCGATCAGCCTGCGGGCCACGCCGAACCCGGCGCTGGTCCCGCCCGCACGCTCCGCAACGTGGGGATCTGCGCCCACATCGATGCGGGCAAGACGACGTTGACCGAGCGGATCCTCCACCTGTGCGGGCGCGAGGCCCGCGTTGGGCGGGTCGATGAGGGGACCTCCGTCATGGACTGGATGACGGAGGAGCGGGAGCGCGGCATCACGATCACGGCCGCCGCGACCCGGGTCCGATGGGGGGAGGCCGAGATCAACCTCGTGGACACGCCGGGTCACGTGGACTTCACCGTCGAGGTGGAGCGGTGCATGCGCGTCCTGGACGGGGCCATCGTCGTCGTGGACGCCACCCGGGGAGTGGAGCCGCAGACCGAGACGGTCTGGCGGCAGGTCGAGAGGCGCGGCCTCCCCGCCCTGGCCTTCGTGAACAAGTGTGAGCGGCCGG
>CAZEFP010000027.1:0-6513 GCA_964511565.1 uncultured Planctomycetaceae bacterium | reverse complement strand
GGCCGACGTCGCCGGCGGTGAGATCATCATCCCCATCGAGGCCAAGCTCGGCGTCCGTCCGCTGGTGGTGGCCTATCCCATCGGTGGAGGCGATGAGGACCAGCCGCTCTCGGGCGTGGTGGACCTCCTGCGGGGCGTCGCGCACCGCGTGGAGCCGGACGGTCGACGGATCGAGGTTGCGATCCCAGGTGAGCTCGAGGACGAGGTCGGCGTGCTCCGCGCGGAGCTCGTGGACGCCATCGGGGACCTCGACGACGAGGTCTTCCAGGCGCTCTGCGGTGGGGTTGACCCGTCGGTCGAACTCCTGACCGAGGCGCTGGGGAGGGCCACCCGTGAGGGGCGGGCCGTCCCGCTGTTCTGCGGTGCGGCGCTGCGGGGGCACGGCGTCCCCCTCCTCCTGGACGGGGTCCTGCGGCTGCTCCCGTCCCCCGGTGAGCGCCCGACGCCGGAGCTGTTCGACGCCCGCAGCGGTTCGCCCATGGGCGACCCCGCCCTCTACCACGCCGACCCCGATCAGCCCCTGGCGCTCGTCTTCAAGGTCCACTCGCAGCGTCGCCGGGCCGGGCGGCTGGACCTGGCGTTCGCCCGGATCTACCGGGGCCAGGTGCGCCCGGGCGCGGAGCTTTGGAACGGTCGGAGCGGGCGCACGGAGCGGGTCGAGTCGGTCCTCCGGATCCACGCGGATGCGGTGGACGAGCTGGAGTCAGCGGACGCCGGAGACGTGGTCGCCCTCGCAGGACTCACGGCCACGGGCTGCGGCGACACGCTCTCGATCGAGGGCCAGGCGTATCGCCTCGAGCCGCCTCGCAACCCCAACGCGGTGATGGCGGTGCTGCTCGAGCCCTCCCGGGACGAGGAGCGCGAGGTGCTGGGCGCGGCGCTGGTTCAGCTCGTCCGCGAAGACCCCTCGCTGCGGGCCCACGAGGACCCCGGCACGGGGCAATGGGGGCTGGAGGGGATGGGGGAGCTGCACCTCGAGGTGGCGCTCGCCCGACTCAGGGCCGAGTTCGGCGTGGATCCGCGGGTGGGGGCGCCTCGGGTTGCGTCCCTGGAGAGCGTGCGGGCGGCGGCCCGGGGATCGGGGGAGGTGGATCGCATGCTGGAGGACGGGCGCGTGGACGCCGTCGTCGAGCTACGGCTGGAGCCCACGGAGGATCCAGCCGCCGGGGTGGAGGTGATCGCCGAGGGTCAGGGGGCCGAGGTGCCCGCTGAGGTCTTCGGGGCGGTGACCGCAGCCCTCCTGGCGGAGGCGGGCACCGGTGGGCCCCTCGCGGGTCACCCCGTCTGCGGAGCCCGCCTGGTGGTGGAGGCCGCCCGCTCCACCTCGGACCACGTCGTCGAAGCCGCCTGGGGGCAGGCCGCGGTCGCGGCCCTGCGGTCCGCCCTGCGGGCGGCGGCGTCCGAGGGGGCCGTATCGGCCCTGGAGCCGTGGATGGCCTTCGTCGTGGACGCACCAGCGGAGGTCGCCGGGGGGGTCATCGGGGACCTGAACAGCCGCCATGCCGCCATGGAGGAGGTCCAGGCCACCGGGACCGTCTCGCGCCGCATCGCCGGGATCGCCCCCCTGCGGGAGCTGATTGGCTACTCGACCACCCTTCGGTCCCTCTCGAAGGGGCGGGCGACGTTCAGCCTCCGTCCCGTGGGGTTCCGGCCCTCGGTGGGGGGCTGAGGGTTTCGGGCCGGCCCCGGGCCGGCCGTTCCCGGCTGCTGGGCCCCCCTTGGGGGGCCGCCGTGAAGCGTCAGAGGTTTTTCCCGTCCAGCGTTGACCGCAGGTAGGGCCCGCCGTACCTTCTTTGCCCCTTGCCCGAAAGGCAGGAACTTTGGAGCAGCGATCGCCCGGCGCGGTTCGCTTCCCAGGGCCTCCTCCTGCCGGGTCGAGACCTTTTTGTGTCGTCCCTATCGGTGCCGCTGAAAACGCGCCATCGAGGCCCCGGGACGGCTCCAAATACCCCCCCCCGACACACGAGCCGGCTGCCCGGCCCGAACTCACCGCTGCTCCCGGGCCCTCCAATCGGCCTCCGGGACGCCAAAGAGCTCGAACCAAGCATGAGCGATCGCATTCAAATCCGCATGGAAGCCTACGACCACGAGGCCCTCGACCAGTCGAGTGCCGAGATCGTGGAGACGGCGAAGCGCACTGGTGCCCGCGTTCAGGGGCCCATCCCGCTGCCCACGCGGATCGAGAAGTACACCGTGCTTCGCTCGCCGTTCATCGACAAGAAGTCCCGCGAGCAGTTCGAGATCCGCACCCACAAGCGGCTGATCTTCATCTCGGACTCCACCGCCCAGACCGTCGACTCCCTGTCGTCGCTCAACATGCCCGCGGGTGTCGACATCCGCATCAAGGCCTGATCCCAACGGGCTCAACCGCCTCCCCTGAAGTGGGGGAGCCGAGCCCGCTCTTTCCAACGTATCCAACTCCGCCGCGTGGCCTGGCGTTGCGCCTGGCCCGGAATCTCTCCGGGGCAGCGCTTTCAGGTCGAACCGGCTTCCACCAACCCTTTCTCACGAAGACATGACGCTTCTTCTGGGACGCAAGAGAGGCATGACGCAACTCTTCGCCGACGACGGCACGGTCACCCCGGTGACCGTGGTCGAGGCGGGGCCTTGCACGGTCATGCAGCTGCGCACTGAAGAGAAGGATGGCTACTCGGCCATCCAACTCGGTTACGAGGACGTTCGGGACAAGGTCTCGAACAAGCCGCAGCGCGAGGCCGCCAAGGCCGTCGGCACAGCGCCGAAGCGCTTTCTGCGCGAGGAGCGGCTCGACGGGCCCTCCGAGCACGAGGTCGGCCAGACGATCACCGTCGAGGTGTTCGAGGCCGGGACCCTCGTGGACGTCGTCGGCACCACCAAGGGGCGCGGCTTCGCTGGCACGATCAAGCGCCACGGCTTCGCCCGCGGGCCCAAGACCCACGGTTCCATGAACTATCGGGCCCCCGGCTCGATCGGCTGCTCGGCGTACCCGGGCCGCGTCTTCAAGGGCAAGCGCATGAGCGGCCACTACGGCGCCTCGCGCAAGACCGTGAAGAACCTCGAGATCATGCGCGTCGACGCGGATCGGAACCTGCTCCTCATCAAGGGGTCGGTGCCGGGCCACAACGGCAGCTTCGTCCAGGTCCAGACCGCCCGCACGGGCGTGAAGAAGTGAGCCCCCGATGAAGGTCAAAAGCTACAAGGCCGGCAGCGTCGGCGAGGTCGAACTGGACGTCGCGCCCTTCGGCGAGAAGGTCCTCTACCGCACCCTGAAGGACGCGGTCGTCATGCACATGGCGAACCAGCGTCAGGGCACCGCCTCCACGAAGGGGCGCAGCGAGGTCAAGGGCACCAACAAGAAGCCCTACAAGCAGAAGCACACGGGCCGCGCCCGTGCCGGTGACGTCAAGTCGCCCATCTGGCGCGGCGGCGGCACGGTCTTCGGGCCGAAGCCCCGTGACTACAGCTACCACATGCCGACGAAGGCCCGTCGCGTGGCGCTCCGTAGCGCCATCGCCGGCAAGATCGCCGACGGCGAGCTGGTCATCGCGGACCTCGGGGACTGGGCTGAGCCCTCCTCCCGCTCCGCTCGCAAGGTCCTCGGTGACCTGGACGCGACCCACCGGGCCTGCGTCGTCATCGCCGACCGCAACGAGAACCTCTACAAGTCGTTCCGCAACTTCCCCCGCGTCGAGGTCCGCACTGCCGCCGAGCTTTGCGCCTACGACGTCGTGAACGGCGGGACGATCATCGCGGAGCAAGGCGCGCTCGACCACCTGAGCGCACGGGTCGGCAAGTCGGCCGACGCGTCCAACAACGGAGGTGAGTCGTGAGCCAGCACCTCGACCGCTACTACCAGATCATCAAGCAGTCCCACGTCACCGAGAAGGCGACCACGGACACCCACTTCCGCAACGCCTATCACTTCCGCGTCCCCACGGACGCGAACAAGATCGAGATCCGCCACGCGATCGAGACCCTGTTCGAGGTGAAGGTCGTGTCGGTCAACACCACCGGCGTCAAGGGCAAGGTCCGCCGCCGCGGTTACGTCAAGGGCCAGAAGCCCGACTGGAAGAAGGCCATGGTCACGCTGAAGGAGGGCGACACGATCGACGTGATCTGACGGGCTCCCCGTTCGATCCACTGATCAAGGCTAAGTCTCATGCCGATTCGCAAGTACAAGCCGACCTCTCCGGGCCGCCGCCACGGCAGCGTGCTCACCTACGAAGAGGTCACCTCGACGACGCCGGAGAAGTCCCTCCTGCGTCCCCTCAAGAAGACCGGCGGTCGTAACAACTACGGCCGCATCACCGCCCGCTTCCGTGGGGGTGGCCACAAGCGCAAGTACCGGGTCATCGACTTCAAGCGCAGCAAGGACGGGATCCCCGCCAAGGTTGCGACGATCGAGTACGACCCGAACCGCACGTGCTTCATCGCGCTGCTGCACTACGCCGACGGCGAGAAGCGTTACATCCTCGCGCCCATCGGCCTCGAGGTCGGCCAGACGATCCTGTCCGGGCCCGACGCCGAGCCGAACCCCGGCAACGCGAAGATGCTCCGCGACATCCCGATCGGCGTCCAGGTGCACAACGTCGAGCTCCAGCCGGGACGCGGCGGGCAGCTCGTCCGCACCGCCGGCTCGTCGGCGCAGCTGACCGCTCGTGAGGGCAAGTACGCGGTGCTCCTGCTCCCCTCGGGCGAGCTCCGCCGCGTGCACGTGACCTGCCGCGCCACCATCGGCCGCGTCGGGAACACCGATCACCAGAACGTCAAGCTCGGCAAGGCCGGGCGGAAGCGTCACCTGGGCCGCCGTCCGCACGTCCGCGGTACGGCCATGAACCCGGTCGACCACCCCATGGGTGGTGGTGAAGGCCGGACTGCGGGTGGTCGTCACCCCTGCTCGCCGACTGCCGTCCTCGCGAAGGGCGGAAGAACGCGCCGCCGTAATCACCCGACCGACGTCTTCATCATCCGCCGCCGCCGTAAGCGCAAGTGATCCGGTCGGCGCCCCCTGCCCGCTCTCCGGAGCGGCCAGGCCGCCGCGGCTCGACGCACCCAGAACGTCATGTCCAGAAGTATCAAGAAAGGTCCCTTCATCGACGCCAAGCTCGAGAAGAAGGTCCTCGCGCAAAACGAGGCCGGGACGAAGAACCCGATCACCACGTGGGCCCGCGCCTGCACGATTTCCCCCGACTTCATCGGGCACACCTTCATGGTCCACGACGGACGCAAGCACGTGAAGGTCGCCGTGAACGAAGACATGGTGGGGCACAAGCTCGGTGAGTTCGCGCCCTCGCGCGTCTTCCGTGGCCACACCAACAAGAAGGAAGGCCAGAAGGGCGGCCGCTGAGCACCATGAAGAACGAGATCATCAGGGAGCTCGGTGGGTACGTCGCCCGCCACCGCCACGCCCGCATCTCCTCGCGGAAGGCCCGCCTCGTGGCTGACGCCATCCGGGGACGCGCCGTGAACGATGCGCTCGAGATCCTGGAGCTGCTGCCTCAGCGCGGCGCCGCCTTCTTCAAGAAGGTCCTGCTCTCGGCCATCGCCAACGCATCCCAGGACGAGTCGGTCGACGTGAACGACCTCTTCGTCAGCGACTGCCGGGCCGACGACGGCCCGATGCTCAACAACCGTCTCCGGTATCGGCCGGGCCCCCAGGGTCGCGCCATGCCCTACGCCAAGAAGACCTCGCACCTCACCGTGATCGTGGCTCAGGCCTCGGCCTTCGAGGCGGACTCCAACGCGGACGCGGAGGCCGCGAGCGCCTGAGGCGGCCCCGCGCCCCTCTAGCACGAGAGATCATCCATGGGACAGAAGATCCACCCCACCGGCTACCGCGTCGGAATCATCGAGCCCTGGGCTTCCCGCTGGCACGGCAACAAGCACGACTTCGCGCGGCTGCTGCTCCAGGACAAGAAGATCCGGGACCACGTCGCCAAGGAGTACGGCTCGGCCGGCATCCCGCGCATCGAGATCGAGCGCACCAGCGACGCCGTCAACGTCATCATCTACACCGCGCGCCCCGGCGTGCTCGTGGGCCGCAAGGGCATCCGCATCGACCAGCTCAAGGCTGAGCTCCAGGGGATCGCGGAGACCACGGTTCACCTCACGATCCACGAGATCAAGCGCCCCGAGCTGTCCGCCGGCCTCGTCGCCGAGGTCATCGCGGAGCAGCTGAAGCGTCGCATGGCGTTCCGCCGCGCGGTGAAGAAGGCGGTGCAGACCACCATGCAGGCCGGCGCCCTCGGGGTGAAGGTCATGATCAACGGCCGACTGGGCGGCGCCGAGATGGCGCGCCAGCTCCAGGAGCGGGAGGGGCGCGTGCCCCTGTCGACCCTCCAGTCGAACGTCGAGTACGGCACCGCGCTCGCCCGCACCACCTACGGCGTCATCGGCGTCAAGGTCTGGATCTACAAGGGCGACATCGAGCGCGGCGAGAAGATCAACTACCGCGTCACCTCCGCGGCAGGTGGCCGCTACGACCGCGGCGGTCCTCGCCGTGGCTCCGGCCGCCGCGGCGGTCGCGGACGAGGC
>CAZEFP010000026.1:13483-14132 GCA_964511565.1 uncultured Planctomycetaceae bacterium | reverse complement strand
CACCCCGAGGGACTGCGTCTCGGTGAGCCGCAGGAGCCGGGCGCGCGCCTCGTCGGTGGGGCACGCGGCGTGGGCCGCCTCGACCGTCGCCGCCGCTTCCAGGGGGCGCCCGTCATCGACGAGCGCACGGGCGAGGGCCTCGACCGTGGAGAGCCCGAGCCACTCTCCGATGGCGCTCGAGTCCCTCGGCGTTCGATCCTCGCGCTGGCGCCGGGCGGCGTCGCGGGCGCGGGCCTCGTCGAAGGCGCGCTGGAGCAGTGGGATCGCCTCGGAGGTCCGGCCCGCGGCGAGGAGCGCGCGCCCCCTGAGGACGAGGGCTTCGACCCGGCTGAGGTCCGAGGACGTGGGGGAGGCGTCGAGCTGCTCGAGCGACGCCAGGGCCTGTTCGTGGTCGCCACGCTCCAGGAGCAGCGAGGCTCGGGTCAGCTCCAGGACCCCGGCGCGATCGGGCCGAGGCACTCGCCGGGCCTGTTCGAGGGCTGCGGCGGCGCGCTGGTGCTCTCCTGCTCTGAGCAGGGCGGCGGCCTGGAGGGCTCGCCACTCTCCGTCCGCTTCGAGGAGTTCGATCTCCCGGTCCAGTCCGGAGGGGGGGAAGGACTCGAGCAGCTCCAGGGCCTGACGGGGGAGGTCCTCCGAGAGCCGCTGGGCG
>CAZEFP010000026.1:0-13473 GCA_964511565.1 uncultured Planctomycetaceae bacterium | reverse complement strand
TTGACCCGGATGCCTTCGCGGGCGTGGACGACGGCCAGCTCCCGGGTGAGGGCCCAGCAGTGGGCCGGGTGCCTGAAGGTCGCGAGCTCGTCGAGGGCGGCCATGGCGGCGAAGGGGGCCCCCTGTTCGCGGGCGACGCCCACGAGGCCGAGCAGCGCGCGCTCGCGCCAGCGCGGCCGGTCGACCTGCCGGGCGAGGCTCGCGAGCTCGCGGAAGACGGCCTCGGCGTGGAGCGGTTGGCCGCACGCGAGGGCGAGCCGAGCGCGGACCCAGAGGGCCTCGAGCTGAGGCGTACGCTGGCCGGCGAGCGCGAACCAGCGCAGCGCGAGGTCCGCGTGCTCCTCCGCTCGCTGGACGAGCTCGGATCGACCCGCGGCGCCCGGCCAGGAGCGTTCGACCTGGCGCACCTCGATCCGGGCCAGGAGCGCCGCGGTCCGCGCCGCCGGGGAGAGGTCCGCGGCGCGTCGCGCCTCCGCGAGGAGGCCAATGAGGCCAGCCTCGAGGTCCGGCGGCGAGGCGCTCCCCGACGCATCGGCGGCCTGGAAGCTCGCCCTCAGGTCGTCGTAGCGTGCCTCCAGCGCGAGACCCTCCCGGCGCTCGGAAGGGGTGAGCTGGAGGTAGTAGTTCGCCACGTCGACGGCATCGCTCCGTCCGAAGCGGGCGCTCAGCGTCCGGGCCAGGCGCCGGAGCGAGGGCTCGGCCACGGGGTCGCCGCGTCTCGTGGCGGAGAGCGCCTCGATGTACTCGTGGGTGAGGCGCTCCAGGGGCGGCGGGTCCGCGGCCCCCTCGGCCTGGACCCCCTCGACCCCCGCTCCCTCAGGGGGGGGCGGCGCGGGGACGGCCTGTGACGCAGCGGGGGCCGTGGTGGCGAGGAAGGACGCGATGCCGAGCAGCACGCGCCTGTGGGAGCGCGGCCCCACCTCAGCCCGGACCCGACCAGGGGCACGGACCTGGACGGAGCCCTCGCCCGCTGGACTCACCGGTCCTCGGCGAGGTAAGCGGCGCGGTCCTCACCAGGCGCGAGGTCACGCGCCCGGAAGCGGGCGTCCGCGAGGTAGCCGGCGGAGTGGAGCCGGCGCACGTCCTCCCGGGTGGAGCCGGGCTCCCCCTGCGCGCCCGCCGCACACCGGATGAGCGCAGCGTCGTCGGCGGCGAGGACGGCGAAGGAGAGCGTCCCCAGGGACCTCTCCACTCCGTTGACGGCGGCCCAGGCGGACCACTCGTAGGCGCCGGCTTGCAGTCGGTCGGCGGTGGCGGTCCGTGAGGTGGACTCGGCCTCCCAGACCGTGTCGCCGGCGTCGAAGGCGCCGCCGGCGGTCCGCCGCAGCTGGAAGCGATAGCGCTCTGCGCCCTCGACCTCGGCCACCTCGAAGAGGGGACGGGACGAGTAGGTCTCCAGCCCGTCCACGGGAGCGAGGACGCGCCCGCGCGGGAAGAGGAGAGGCGTGGAGCTCGCGCTCCGGAGGATGGGGGACTCGGGGAGCCCTCCCTCCATGGCGTTGGTGGCTCCCGAGGTGTCCAGCGCCATGGTGATCGCCAGCGCGGCCGCGGCCGCAGGGATCCAGGCCATCCAGGGGGCGACGCGCCGGCGCGCGCCGCGCTCCTGACCGTCCGTCCGTACGCCGGCAGCGCGGTGCGCGGGCCCGTTGGCGGCCAGGGCGTCGGTCCCGAGGACCTCCTCCACCGGCTGGATCGAGGGCGTCGCGCCGCGCGGGCCGGGGAGGTGGACCGGGGGGAAGGACCGGGGCGGGGTGACGTCCAGGGGGACGGGGATCGGCTCGGAGAGCTTCTGCGTCCAGCGGGCCTCCTCGGGGTGATCCTCGAGGAACGCGGCCACCTCCTGGTGGCGCAGGTCGGTGAGCGGCTCTGACCCGCGCCCTCGGCCGAAACGGTAGAGCTCGTCCGCCGAGACCTCCGCCTCCGCGTCGTTACCCGCGACGGCGGACTCGAGCCAGCGGTCGACCTCGCGGAGTCGCTCGAGGATCTGCTTCGCCGCAGGGTTGCTCACCAGTTCGGCGAGGCGATCCTCCTCGAGCTCGTCGAAGCGGGCGATGGCCTCGAGGGAGGCCTCATCCTCGAGGATGGGGACCGCCGGTACGGGGTTGGTGACGCTCGGTGAGGCGGCCTGGGTGCCTTCCGTTTGCTGTTGATCGAGAGACATCTTGATGGGGGCAGTTGCGATGGGGAAGGGGGGCGCCTCGCGTGAGCTTGCTGGGGCGAGGCCGAGGTCTGAGCGGGGGGACTCAGATCTCCGTCAGCGCCTCCTCGTGGGCGAAGTTGTGCACGAGGACGCGTCGGAGGCTGATGGTGGCTCTCCGGATGCGGTACTTGGTCTGCTCGAGGGAGATGGCCTGGCGGCGGGCGATCTCCCCGAGGGTCTCGCCCTGGACGAAGCGGAGGTCGAGGAGGGAGCGCTCCTCGATGGAGAGCTCGTCGAGCGCTTCTCTGACGACGCCCCCGACCTCGGAGATGCCGGCCATCTCGGACGGGCCCGGGCTCTCGTCCGGGCGGTCCGGGATCTCCTCGCCCGCGTTCTTCAGCCGGGGCCGGCCGCCAGCGTTGTCCTTGCGCTTGAGGTCCACGCAGCGGCACCACGCCACGCGGTAGAGCCAGGTGCCGAAGGAGCCTCGGTCGGGATCGAAGGCGTCCCGATCGAGGCGCTCGAGGACGAACAGCACGATGTCCTGGTAGCGGTCCTCCCGCGCGACCGCGTCGGATTCGAAGTGTCCGATGCAGTGGTGGAGGAGTGACTTGTAGCGTTCCAGGAACGTGGTCACTGCGGCCTCCCGCCGGGCGCGGAGGCCCTCGATCAGGGCAAGGTCGTCCAAGGGGCGTCGGAGCGGGCTCTGCACACGGAGGAGCCAGTTCAACACCCCCGGAATAGACAAGCGCCTACCCCGTTGCAATGTCGGAGCGGGAGGCACGTTGCATGGGTGACCATTCCGCCTTAAGTAATTATATTGAATGGGTTTGTGTGCGCATGAGGCGCAGGGCGGGTGCAGGGTTTGGCGCCCTGAGGGGCTCCCGCGTCCCGCCGCTGACCGGCGCACCTCCGATCAGTTCCCGGCCCCCCAGACCTGTCCTCGGTGGGGGGCAAGCGAGTAGACTGTTCGCCCAAACTCCGGCCTGGGGAGACGTGGGCGACGCATCAAAGGCGCATTTCGGGTGTTCCAAACAATCCGGAGCGCTGCCCGCCACGGCCTCAGGTGACCCCATCGATCCGGCGGCTGGCCCCGCCCCGTCCCTCCCAGCACCATGACCGAAGTCGTCCTTCTCAGCGCGGCGCGCTCTCCGATCGGCAAGTTCCAGGGAGGACTGTCCGGGTTCCGCGCTCCCGACCTCGGTGCGCTCGCCGTGGCAGAGGCGATCCGGCGATCCGGGGTCGAGGGCGCCTCCGTCGAGGAGGTCATCATGGGCAACGTGCTCCAGGCGGGCCTCGGGCAGAACCCCGCCCGGCAGGCGGCGCGCGGCGCGGGCGTCCCCGATGAGGTGGGGAGCATGACCATCAACAAGGTCTGCGGCTCCGGCCTGAAGTCCGTGATGCTCGCCGCCCAGGCGATCCGGGCGGGGGACGCCCACTGCATCGTCGCGGGCGGCATGGAGTCCATGTCCAACGCGCCGTACCTCCTGCCCGACGCGCGGCGTGGCATGCGCCTGGGCCACAGCGAGGTGGTGGACTCCATGGTCCACGACGGGCTCTGGGACATCTACAACGACTTCCACATGGGCATGACCGGTGAGAAGGTGGCTTCGGAACTGGATGTTTCGCGGGCCGACCAGGACGCCTATGCCGCGGAGAGCCACCGCCGCGCTGCGGAGGCCACCGGGGCTGGCCGCTTCGACGCGGAGAAGTTCGCCGTGACGATCAAGCCGAGGAAGGGGGACCCCTACGACTTCACCGAGGACGAGACCATCCGCGAGGGGATGACCGCTGACTCCATCAGCGGGATGCGCCCCGCCTTCAAGAAGGACGGGACGGTGACGGCCGCCAACGCGTCGGCGATCAACGATGGCTCCGCCGCGCTCGTGGTGGCGAGCGCGGAGTTCGCGGCCGCGCACGGCCTCAAGCCGCTGGCGCGCGTCACCCACTACGCCACCGGCGGGTGCGCCCCGGAGTGGGTGATGATGGCCCCGGAGCACTCCATCAAGAAGACCGCCGAGAAGGCCGGCATGAAGGCCTCCGACTTCGACCTGCACGAGATCAACGAGGCCTTCTCGGCCGCGGCGGTGGCCCTCACCCGCAAGCTGGACCTCGACCCCTCGCGGGTCAACGTCAACGGCGGCGCCGTGGCGCTCGGTCACCCGATCGGCGCCTCGGGCGCGCGCATCCTCACGACGCTCCTGAGCGCGATGGAGCAGCGCGACGCCGCCAACGGGATGGCCTCCCTCTGCCTCGGCGGCGGCAACGCCGTCTCGCTCTCCGTCGAGCGCATCTAAACGACCCAGGATCATCACACCCACCGGATACGACTATGAGCAGCAACGATCTCTTCGAACGGGTCGCCGTCATCGGCGCAGGGACCATGGGGAACGGCATCGCCCAGGTCTTCGCCTCCTGTGGCAGCGCCGTGACCCTCGTGGATGTGGACGGCGACGCGCTCGACCGCGGGGTGGCCGCCATCGGCAAGAGCCTCGCGCGGGTCGTGAAGAAGGAGCGCATGACCCAGGAGGACGCCGACGCGGCGATGGCGCGCATCAGCCGCTCGACCCGCCTCGAGGACCTCTCCGATCGGGAGCTCATCGTCGAGGCGGTCTCGGAGCGCGCCGAGCTCAAGGCCAAGGTCTTCCGCACGCTCGATGAGGTCGCGCCAGCCTCGGCGATCCTCGCCTCGAACACCTCCTCCATCTCCATCACCGAGATCGCCGCCGTGACCGGGCGGGCGGACAAGGTGATCGGCATGCACTTCATGAATCCGGTCCCGGTCATGAAGCTGGTCGAGGTGATCCGCGGACAGGAGACCAGCGACGAGACCACCGACGCGGTGATGCGCGCCAGCCGCGCGCTCGGCAAGGAGCCCGTCGAGGCCAACGACTATCCGGGGTTCGTCTCCAACCGGGTCCTGATGCCCATGATCAACGAGGCGGTGTTCTGCCTCATGGAGGGCGTCGCGACGAAGGAGGGCATCGACACGGTGATGAAGCTCGGGATGGCCCACCCCATGGGACCCCTGACCCTCGCCGACCTCATCGGGCTCGACGTCTGCCTCGACATCCTCGAGGTCCTCCACCGGGGGCTCGGGGACGACAAGTACCGGCCCTGCCCGCTCCTGAGGCGGATGGTGGCCGCTGGGAGACTCGGTCGGAAGTCCGGAAAGGGCTTCTACGACTACCAGTGAGGGGTGCGGCAAAGAACCCCGGCACGGGCTGGGGTTAGTCGCCCGAACGACCGATCTACATGTATGAGCGCGGCCGAATCCTCGCCGGGCTCACCCAACACGCCACCACGACTGTCATGACCATGACCCACTCGGATATCGACTCGGCCGCAGCCGGGCTCGGCTTTGACCTCGGCGAGGAACTCTCGATGGTGCGAGACTCCGCCCGGGACTTCGCCGACGGCGTCCTCGCACCGCTCGCCACCAAGCACGACCGTGAGGAGTCCATCTCCGACGACGTGTACGAGCAGCTGGGCGAGCTCGGCTTCTGGGGGCTCACGCTCCCCGAGGAGTACGGCGGCGCGGACCTCGGGAACGTGGCCCTCGCCGTGGTGCTGGAGGAACTCAACCGCGCCTGCGCCTCGACCGGCGTCGCGGTGTCCGTGCACAACTCGCTGCTCTGCGCGCCGCTCATGAAGTTCGGCACCGAGGAGCAGAAGGCCCACTGGCTGCCGAAGCTCGCCTCCGGCGAGGCCATCGGCGCGTACTCCCTCTCCGAGGCGGGCTCCGGGTCCGACGCCGCGGCGCTCGCGGCCACCGCGGAGCGCGACGGCGACGACTGGATCCTGCGGGGTACGAAGCTGTGGGTCACCTCGGGGGACCGGGCGGGCCTCTTCCTCGTCTACGTCCGCACGAACCCGGACCTCCCCAAGGCGAAGGGCATCACCGCCTTCCTCATGCCGGGCGACGCCCCTGGCCTCAAGGTCGGCAAGCACGAGATGAAGACCGGGATTCGCGGCTCGGCGACGGTCGAGCTGATCCTCGACGACGTGCGCCTGGGTCCGGAGTGCGTCCTGGGTGAGGTCGACCGCGGCTTCCCGATCGCGATGGACACCCTCGCCGGCGGCCGGATCGGGATCGCGAGCCAGGCCGTTGGAATCGGACAGGCCTGCCTCGACGCCTCCATCAAGTACGCCAAGGAGCGCGAGCAGTTCGGCAAGCCGATCGGTCACTTCCAGGCCATCCAGCACAAGCTCGCGGACATGTCCGCGCGCCTCGAGGCGGCCCGCCTCCTCGTCCGCAAGGCCGCGTGGATGCGCGACCGCGGCATGGAGGTGAACCGCCAGTCCTCGGAGGCGAAGCTCCTCGCCTCGCAGGCCGCCAACTTCTGCGCGGACGAGGCCGTCCAGATCCATGGGGGGGCCGGGTACACCGACGACTTCCACGTGGAGCGGCTCTTCCGGGACGCCCGGATCACCGAGATCTACGAGGGTGCCACCGACATCCAGCGCCTCGTCATCGCGCGCGACCTGCTTCGCTGAGCGCTCTCCAGCCGCAGCCAGTCCTACAACGACCCCATCGCTCGGGGGCGTCTCACGCCCCCTGACTCTCGCCGCCCAACGGGCCAAGCCATGACCGACGTCGCCTCCTCCACGGGATCCCACGACCTGGGACACGCCGAGTACGAGCTCCCCGCCATCCGCCACTCCTTCGACTTCACCGAGGAGCAGGAGATGGTCCGCGAAATGGTGGCGGACTTCGCGAAGACCGAGATCGCCCCGATCGCCCACGACATCGACGAGAACCACAGCTTCCCCCGGGAGAAGTGGGAGCAGATCGTCGAGCTCGGGCTGCCCGGCATCCCCTTCCCCGAGGACGTCGGCGGCTCGGACGGCGGGACCCTCAGCTACATCCTCGCCGTGGAGGAGCTCGCCAAGGTCTGCGGCTCGACCGCGCTGGGCTACGCCGCGCACGTGAGCCTGGGCACCTACCCCATCTGGAAGTGGGGGGGCGCTGAGCTCCGCGAGCTCTATGTCCCCAAGCTCATCTCCGGCGAGTACATGGGCGCCTACGGCCTGACCGAGCCCGGCGCCGGCTCGGACTCGGGCGGGACCTCGACCACCGCGGAGCTCGACGGCGACGAGTACGTCCTCAACGGCCGCAAGTGCTTCATCACGAACGCCAACCACGCCGGGGTCTTCATCGTCACCGCGGTCACGGACCGCTCCCTCGGCTCGAAGGGCATCTCGGCCTTCGTCGTCCCGAGGGACATCGACGGTTTCACCCTCGAGCCGGGCGAGACCAAGCTCGGGATGCGCGGGTCGGACTGGGCGAGCCTGGTGTTCCAGGACGCGCGGATCCCGCGCTCGCACCTGCTCGGCCCCGCTGGCGAGGGGTTCGCGACCTTCATGAAGACGCTCGAGGGCGGCCGGATCTCCATCGGCGCCCTCTCCCTGGGCCTCGCCGAGGGCGCCTTCGACTGCGCCAGCCGCTACGCCCTCGAGCGCGAGGCGTTCGGCGGCACCCTGGCGGACCAGCAGGCGGTCCAGTTCAAGCTCGCCGATATGCGGGTCCAGATCGAGGCGGCGCGCCACCTCGTCTACCACGCGGCGCGCCTGAAGGACTCGGGGCAGAGCTACGGGACGGAGGCCTCCATCGGGAAGCTCTACGCCTCCGAGACGGCGATGAAGTGCACCTACGAGGCGATCCAGATCTATGGCGGCTACGGCTACAGCCGGGAGTACCCGGTCGAGCGCATGTGGCGCGACGCCAAGCTCTGCACCATCGGCGAGGGGACGAGCGAGATCCAGCGGTTGATCATCGGGCGCGCGGTCCTCAAGGCCGCCCGCTCCCTGTGAGCGCCGCATGACCGATCAGGCCCCGCACAGCGCCGAGGTTCACTGGACGCCCGCCTCCTTGCAGGTGGGGGGCTGGAAGATCACCGCCCTCTACGACGCCACCTTCGGCCTCGACGGCGGGGCCATGTGGGGGGTGGTGCCGAAGAACCTCTGGGCTCGGCTCACGCCCCCGGCCGAGGACAACACGATCCGCCTCGCGGCGCGCCCGTTCCTCGCGGAGAAGGATGGCGTCAAGGTCGTGGTCGAGGGCGGGATGGGAGACCGCTGGGACGACAAGTTCCGCAAGATCTACCGGCTCCAGCGGCCCGAGGCGACCACCCTCCGCGCGACCCTCGCGGCGCTGGACGTGGGCCCGGAGGACATCGACCACGTCGTGGTCTCGCACTGTCACTTCGACCACATCGGGGCGCTCGTCGAGCAGCGGGGTGAACAGCTCGAGCCGCTCTTCCCGCGGGCCCGTCACCACTTCCCCACGGCGGAGGTCGGCGCGGCGCGCGTCGCGATGCACCCCCGGCGCGCCAGCTACCGCGCGGACGACATCGACCCCCTCGTGGAGCGGGGTCTGGTCGAGCTCCACGACGGCGACCACCGGCTGTTCGAGGACCTCGAGATGGTCCAGGTCTGCGGTCACTCCGAGGGCATGGTGGTGATTCGCTTCAACGCGGGGGGGGAGGGGGCCTCGGCCGCGTTCTGGGGGGATCTCATCCCGACGACCCACCACATTCAGCCGCCGTACATCATGGCTTACGACATGGACGTCCCCCGGTCGTTCTCCATGCGGACGGAGTGGCTCGCGCGCGCCGCCGACGAGGGGATCGTCGGGCTGTCCTATCACGACCCCGAGCGGGCCTTCACGCGCCTGGAGCGGGACGGGAAGCGCTACGTCGCGGTGGATGTCCCCGAGGTCGTGGTCCGTGACTGACCGCCAGCGTCTGGTCTCGCTCTGTCCGAGCATGACCGAGACGCTCTTCGACATCGGCGCGGGACCGCAGGTGGTCGGGGCGACCCGGTTCTGCGTGCGGCCAGAGCGCATGGAGGGGGTGACGCGTGTCGGGGGCACCAAGGACCCGCGCATCCAGCGGATCCTCGAGCTGGAGCCAACGCTCGTCTTCGCCAACCGCGAGGAGAATCGGCTCGAGGACGTGGAGGCGCTGCGGTCCGCTGGCGTGGAGGTTCATGACTCCATGCCGCGGCGCGTGGAGGAGGTCCCTGCGCTCATCAGGGACGTCGGAGAGCGGGTAGGCCGGGCCCGTGAGGCTGGCGTCGTCGCCGACCGGCTCGACGAGGGGATCCGAGAGGTGCGGGCCCGCAGGCGAGCCATGGACCCCGTGCCGTTCCTCGTGCTGGTCTGGCGCCGCCCCTGGATGGCCGCCGCGGCGGACACATTTCTGTCCAATCTCCTGGTCGAGGCTGGCGGCTTCAACGTCCTGGTGGGGAGAGAAGAGCGCTATCCAGAGGTCACCCTGGAGGAGGTCGCAAGTCTGCGCCCCGAGCGGGTCCTCCTCCCCAGCGAACCCTTCCCGTTCGGCCGGCGACACGTGGATGAACTTGCCCGTGTCACTCGCATGGATCCGCGCTGCTTCTTAACCTGCGACGGACAGCTCCTCACCTGGCACGGGTCGAGGTCTGTCCACGGCCTCCACGCCGCCGCGCGCTGGATGGACCGCTCATCCCCCCAAGAAGACACATGACGTCCGCGCGCCCTCGCGCGGACACGACCGCAATGCTCGTCCTCCCCCTCATCCTCGGCTCGACGCTCACGGCCTCGGCCGCTGCCATCCCCTCAAACCCGACGCCTGATCCGCTTGCGATCCCCGCGGTCTCGCAAGACGAGGTCGCTTCGGAGGACCTCGGTGTATGGCGTGGCGGCCTCGACGTGGGCCTCACCAAGAGCGAAGGCAACGCCAACAACTCGTCCTACGCCATCACCGGCAAGGCCGTCCGCGAGATGGGGACGCACCGCTACACGGCGGAGGGCCTGTGGTACTACGCCACCCAGGACGACGCCCGCACCCAGCGCCGCGCCCTGGGCACGCTGAAGTACGACAAGTTCGTCGCCGAGAAGACCTACCTCTACGCCAACGCCCTCGCGGAGACGAACGAGCAGGCCATGGTCGATCTCCGCTGGACCATCGGCGCGGGAATCGGTGAGCAGTGGCGCGACGATGACCAGTGGCGGATCAGCACCGAGATCGGCGCCGGTTGGTTCGACGAGCGTTACGAGGATGGAGTCGATGAGGAGTTCCTCGTGATCCGCGGCGCCTGGGAAGTCGTGGCCGCCATCACCGAGACGCTCACCTTCGGGACGACCGGCGAGGTCTTCCCGAGCCTCGACGACAAGGACGATATCTACGGTGTCGCCACCACGGACTTCTCCGCGGTGCTCTCCGAGTCGATGGTCGCCAAGCTGCAGTGGGTGCTCACCTACGACAACACCCCGCAGCCGGGCAACAAGCGCGCGGACAACATCTACCTGCTGACCGTCGGCTGGAAGTTCTGATCGAGGGGGGCTCCCCCTGAACGTACCGGAGGCCGGTCGCGCATGGGCGCGACCGGCCTCCGGTCGTCTCGGGGCGAGCTCTTACTCCGGGAGGAGCCTAGAGGCCCTCGGGCATCTGGAAGACGACGGTCTCCTTCTCCCCGTCGAGCTCGCGGGTGCGGGTGACGCCGAGCTCACCCAGCCGCGCGAGGATCAGCTGTACCAGCTCTTCTGGGGCGGAGGCGCCCGCGGTGACGCCGACGGTGCCCTTGCCCGCGACCCACTCGGGCTGCACCTGGTCGGGCCGATCGACGAGGTAAGCGGGGATACCGCCGCGCTCGCCCAGTTCCCTGAGGCGGTTGGAGTTGGAGGAGTTCTCCGAGCCGACCACGACGAGGACGTCGACGTCCCCGATCATGTCCTTCACCGCGGTCTGGCGGTTCTGGGTGGCGTAGCAGATGTCCTTGAGGGCTGGACCCTGGATGGAAGGGAAGCGGCTGAGGAGCGCGTCGATCACGTCCCGGGTGTCGTCCACGGAGAGGGTGGTCTGCGTGACGTAGGCCAGCTGTTCGGGATCCACGACCTCGAGAGCCGCGACCTCCTCGGGAGTCGAGAGGACGTGGACCTTGCCCTTGATCCGGCCGCGCGTGCCCTCCACTTCTGGGTGGCCGGGGTGGCCGACCAGGATCACCTCGCGTCCCTGATCCTCGTAACGGATGGCCTGCCGGTGCACCTTCGTGACGAGCGGGCAGGTCGCGTCGATCACCTCCAGCTGGCGGGCGGAGGCCGCGCTGACCACGGCGTCGGAGACCCCGTGGGCGCTGAAGACCGTGACCGATCCCTCGGGGACCTCGTCGAGGGACTTCACGAAGCGCGCCCCGAGGGAACGCAGCCGCTCCAGCACGTGCTTGTTGTGGACGATCTCGTGGAGGACGAAGACCGGGGCGCCGTGCACCTCGAGGGCGCGCTCCACGATCTGGATCGCCCGGTCGACACCGGCGCAGAAGCCCCTGGGGTTGGCGAGGACGACCTCCTCGCCCTCGGTGGCGGGGATGTCCGGGCTCATCAGTGGCTCTCTCGCGCGTGGTTGCGATTCCAGCCGGGGATCTCCACGACGACATCCGCCTGGCCGCTGGGGACCGCCTGGCAGGCGAGCCGGGAGGTCAGCTCGAGGCCGGGGGCCTCGTCGAGCATGTCCTCCTCGGACTCGGTCGCCTCCGGGATCGACTCGAAGCCCTCGCGGATGATCACGTGGCAGGTCGAGCACGCGCAGACCCCGCCGCAGGCGTGGTCGATCTCGATGCCGTTGCCGTCCGCGATGTCGAGGATGGAGCCGGGACGCCCTTCCCTGGAGAGGGGGAGTGCCGCGGGGTCCACGGAGACCTTCTTGCCCATGGGCATGAAGGTGACGGAGTAGCTCTTGTCAGGGAGCCGGGTCTCGACCTGCTCCTGGTAGGGGTTGATGCCGCCCATGTCCTGTTGGGGGCAGCCCGTCGAAGGGGGCTGCCCGCTGCGCTCGTTTCTTTGTCGGGGTCAGATACCTGCGCCGAAGCCGCCGCTCGGGCTGCTCTTCGGCTCGGGGTCAGGCTTCGATGCGGTCCTGGGGCGACGATCCTCGCTCCGCGGCTCGCTCTTGGGACGATCTTCGCCCCCTTTCTCGGGGGAATCTGAGCGGCCTCCGCGGCTGCGCCTGCGGCGCCGTCGAGACGGGCGCTCGTCGCCGTCGTCGGCGTCCTCGGAGGATCCCTTGGACGGCTCCTCCTTGAGCCCGAGGCCGAAGCCGCCGGCCGGAGCGGCAGGGGACTCCCCGCCGCGGGTCGCGGTCTCCTCGCTCCGGGGAGCCGAGGAGCGCTGGGACGGTTCACGCTCGGCGTCGCGGTCGTCGCTCCGCTCCTCGCGGGGCGCGCGGTCGTCGCCGCGGCCGCCGCGACGGCGACGGGCCCGGCGGGGGCGCTCCTCGGAGGGGGCTTGCTCCTCACGGGCTTCCGGCTCGTGCCGTTCCACCCGGTCTTGCTGCTCGCTGCGCGGCTCGCTCTCCGTCTCCTCGGAGCGACCGCGGCGGCGGCGCCGCGGGCGCCTGGGGCGCTCGCCCTCGGCGGTTTGGTCCGCGGAGGATCGGGGCTCGTCGCGCTCAGGCTCACCGGTCGCGGCCTCACGCTCCTCGTCACCCCGCTCCCTTCGTCGTCCATCCCGGTTCCGGCGGCGGCGGGGCCGCTCATCGCCGCGGGTCGGTGCCTGGCTGCGGGTCGGACCCTCGCTGCCAGCGACCTCGTCGGCCTCCGTCTCGGACTCAGCGTCCCGGGCGGCATCGCGCAGGCGACGCTCCTCGATGGTGAAGAGCTCCCGCGGCCGGCGCAGCTCGGTCAGGTCGAAGCCTGACTGTCGCTGGAGGTTGTCCCAGTCCCGCTCGTTGCGTCGTGAGACGAAGGTGACCGCGACGCCGTGGGCGCCGGCCCGGCCCGTGCGGCCGATGCGGTGGGTGTAGTCGGAGACGTCGCGGGGCACGCCGAGGTTCACCACGTGGGTGACGTGCTTCACGTCGAGCCCGCGGGACGCCACGTCCGTCGCGACGAGGCACTTGACCTCGCCGGTCCGAAACGCGCCCATCACCCGGAAGCGCGCGGCCTGGTCGTAGCCGCCGTGGAGCGCCTTGACCGAGAACCGACGGCGCTCGAGCTTCCGCATGAGCTGGTCCACGTCGGTCCTGCGCTCGCAGAACACCAGGAACACGTCGTCCTTGGCCGAGTCCTCGATGAGGTGGCCGAGCTCCCGGGCGCGGTCCTCTTCGCCGCAGCGGAGGTAGTACTGGTTGATGTTGTCCACGGTGGCGACGCCGCTCGCCGTGGCGATCTCGGCGGGGTCCGTGGTGTAACCGCGGGCGAGCTCGAGGAGCGGCGGCGGGAACGTGGCGGAGAACAGCAGCGTCTGCCGGTACTCGTTGCACGCGTCGAGGATCTTCTTCACGTCGTCGATGAAGCCGATCTCGAGCATCTTGTCCGCCTCGTCGAGGATGGCGAACTCGGTCCAGGGGAACTGGAGG
>CAZEFP010000025.1:0-14191 GCA_964511565.1 uncultured Planctomycetaceae bacterium | reverse complement strand
AGAAGAGTGTACGGCGAGCCCCCTCCGATGGAATCGGCGGCTGCGCCGGCGGTGACGGAGGGCATGCGAGCGGCTGGACAGGTGCCCAGCTTCGCGCTCATGCTCACGGTGGCCGCCGACGGGAGTGACCGGCAGCAGGTCACCACCCTGGGTGGCGCCAACTTCGCCCCCTACTTCACCCCGGACGACCAGCGGATCATCTTCGCCACGAACCACCACGATCCGGCGGAGCGGAAGTTCAACTTCGACATCTTCCTCTGCGACCTCGACGGCGGCGGGCTGGAGCAGGTGACCCACTTCGACGGCCCCCCGGGCAAGAAGTTCGACGGCTTCCCGATGTTCAGCCGAGATGGCAAATACCTCGCCTTCGCGAGCAACCGCGGCGCAGGAGCCCCAGGCGACACTGACGTCTTCATCGCGGAATGGGCGGATTGAATCAACAGACCGGCGACGAGCAGGTCGCCGCCCAGATCAGCGCCGACGATCGCGCCGAGACCTACGGGGCCGCCCTCGGCATCCTGTTCGACGCCACCTGTGTCATTGACCCGAGCCTGACCGTCCTCGACTGCGACGACGGCTTCCTGAAGCTCCTCGAACTCTCCGAGGAACAGGTCGTCGGGCAGCCGATTCCGGACCTCAACCTGACGGGAAGCGTGGATGGTGAGCCGATCACGCTCCGGCATGTGGCACGGCTCGGCTCATGGCGAGGCCACACCACGCTCGCTCGCAAGGAGCACCCCGAGCTGTCCATGGACACGCTCCTCATCAAGAGCAGTGGCGAGCTCCCTCGACTCCACCTGTTCTTCCGCGACCTGAGGGGCCCCCTCTCGGTCCAGGTGGGCGAGGTCGATCACCAGCACGCCCTTGCCCAGGTTGGCCGGCTCTCTGCCCTAGCGGAGATGACCTCGGGCATCGCCCACGAGATGAACCAACCCCTCGCGGCGATCGTGAACTACGCGAATGGCTGCGTGAGCCTGGTGAAGCAAGGCCGCGCCGAGGACGAGGTTCTGATCCGGGCCCTCACGGCCATCGCTGACCAGAGCCAACGGGCCGCGGAGATCATCCGACGGATGCGCGCGTTCGCCCGCCGCTCGGACGGCCAGCGTGAGCCCTTCCACCTCACCGAGCTCCTCAAGGACGCCCTGAGCTTGTCAGAGCCCCACCGCCGGCGGGTTGGGATCGAGGTCCAGTGCGAGTTCCTTGCGACCAACGACGAGATCGTCGCCGACGGCATCCAGATCGAGCAGGTCATGCTGCACCTGATCCGAAATGCGTCCGACTCCCTGGCGGCGCTCCCCGGCGACCGGCCCCGGATCATCCGCGTCTCGACACGAGAACTCGTGGGAACCGGCATCGAGTCCTCGATGATCGAGACCACCGTCACCGATAGCGGCGCTCCCATGCCTCAGGAGCAGGAGGTGCGACTCTTTGCCCCCTTCGAGACAACTCGCGAGAATGGCCTTGGCCTTGGACTCGTGATCAGCCGATCCATCGTCGAAGCCCACGGGGGCCGCCTGAATTACCTCGGGACCTCGGAAAGCCCCCCGGGCGGGCCGTCTTTTTGCTTCACACTTCCGCTCAAAGCGGCTCCAATCTAATCATGAACGATCAGCCCACGGTCTTCATCGTCGACGACGATCCCGCCATGCGCGACTCGCTCGGCTTCCTCATCGGAAGCGTCGGTCGCCGCGCCGAGACCTATGCTTCCGCGGAAGATTTCCTAGCGGCCTACAGCAATGAGCGTCCTGGCTGCATCGTGCTCGATGTTCGAATGCCTGGCCTTTCAGGCCTTGAGCTCATGGAGAAGCTCAACGAGGACCGGTTCGCCCCCCCGGTGGTGCTGGTGACGGGCCACGGGGATATTCCCATGGCGGTCCGTGCCCTCAAGGCCGGCGCCTTCGATTTCATCGAAAAGCCTTTCAGCGACCAGGTCCTCCTCGAGCGGATTCAGCAGGCGCTGCAGCAGGACACGGTCGAGAGGTCCGGCGAGCGCGACCGCGCGGACATCGAGCGCAAGGCCGCGCGCCTCACCGCCAGGGAGAGCCAGGTCTTCGAGCTCGTGGTCGCGGGCAAGCCCAACAAGGTGGTGGCGACCGAGCTCGGCCTGAGCCAGAAGACCGTCGAGGTCCACCGCGCGCACGTCATGGAGAAGATGCGCGCGGAGAGCTTCGCGGACCTCGTGAAGATGGCCGTGACCCTCGACGTCACGGGTCCCCCGCGAACGATTGAGTGAGGGGCGCCGGACCCACTGCCAGCCGTGAAGGTACGCGTTCTCGCCAGCGGTAGCCGGGGGAACGCCGCCCTCCTCTGGGCAGGGGACCAGGTCCTCCTCCTCGACTCCGGGCTTCCGGTCAACGCGATGACCGAGCGACTCACCGAGTCGCGCGTTGGGCTTAAAGCCATCGATCACGTTGTGGTGACCCACGGGCACCTCGACCACAGCCGCACGGCAGGCATCGTGGCCAAGCGACACGGCGCCACCTTGCACGCCCCGGCAGAGATCCTCGAGCACCGGGCGGTGAAGCGAGCGCCTAGCCGCCAGGCCCTGGGAGTAGGCGTGGAGAATCGCCTCGGAGAGGGTCGAGATGGGGTCTCCATCCACACCACCACGGTGCCCCATGACTGCTTCCCCACGCTCGCCCTTCGTATCGAGCACGGGGGCCGGGCCCTCGGTCTCTTGACCGATTGCGGCGAGCCCCGGGAGGACATCGCAAGCGTCCTCGGTGACACCGACGTGCTCCTCCTGGAGGCCAACCACGACACCGGCCTCCTCCGAGCCGGCCCATACCCCCAGGCCCTGAAGGACCGGGTCACGGGGCCTGGGGGGCACCTCTCCAACGATCAGATGGCGGTGATGCTCCGCAGGCTCGCTGGCCCGCGCCTCCACACCGTGGTGCTCCTGCACCTCTCCGCCCAGAACAACCGCCCCGACCTCGCCCTGGAGGCCGCGCGCCAGACCCTGGTGCAGCAGGGACGAGGCGACGTCCGCGTCCTGTGCGCGACCCAGGACCATGCCCTCGAGACCCTCGACGTCTGACCCGATGAGCGAAGCTGACCCCGTCCTGGCCGCCATGCGGCGCCATCGGTCCATTCGGGATTTTCGCCCGGCGCCGGTCCCCGAGGCGGACACCGAGCGGGCCGTCGAGGCGGCCCAATGCGCCGCCACCTCGAGTTGGATCCAGGCCTACCACCTCCTGCAGGTCACCGACCCTGAGGAGCGCGCCGAGCTCGCGCGGCTGGCGGGCGATCAGCGACAGGTCACGGGTGCGGGAGCCTTCTTCATCGTCTCCGGGGACACCCGCCGCCACCGGCTCCTCGCCCAGCGTGAGGGCGCCCCCTACGCGAACTCCACCGAGCTCTTCCTCCTCGCGACGGTGGACGCGAGCCTGTTCGCCCAGAACCTCACCCTGGCCTTCGAGTCCCTGGGCTACGGCACCTGCTACATCGGCGGCATCCGCAACCAGCTCGCGGAGGTGGACCGTCTGCTCGAGCTGCCGGAGGGGGTCTACCCGCTCTTCGGACTCTGCGTGGGACTCCCCGCCAGCGACCCGGGCGAACGCCCGCGGCTCCCCGCCCGGGCGGTCTGGAGCCAGGGACGCTACCCGTCCGACGAGCAGGTTCTGGACAGCGCGGACGCGTTCGACGTCGAGGCCGCCGCCTACTACGAGGACCGCGGCGCCCCGGGCCGCAACTGGAGCGGCGGCGTGTGGCGCAAGTTCCGACGACCGCTCCGGCCCGACCTGCGAGAGGTCTACGACTCCAAGGGCGCGTCCTTCGACTGAGGCTGGCGGCTCAGTTCCGCCCCGACGGGTCGACTCGCGTGGAGGGGTTCCCGGGGTTGAAGCCCGAGTAGTTCCACCGAACGATGGCCCAGAGCGCAATGAAGGCGTCCTTGAGGCCGATCTTCTTGCCCTCGTGGTAGTTGCGCCCGTGATAGCTGATGGGGACCTCGTAGATCGTCACGCCCATCTTCGCGATCTTGGCGGTCACCTCGGGCTCCACCGCGAACGTGCGGGACTGGATGTCCAGGGCCTGGGCCACCTCCGCCCGATAGACCTTGTAGCAGGTCTCCATGTCCGAGAGGTGCAGGTCGGTGAACATGTTGCTCAGCAGCGTGAGCAGCCGGTTCCCGTGGGTGTGCCAGAAGGCGTGGACCCGCCCGACCGGGACCTTCCGGAAGCGGCTGCCGTACACCACGTCCGCCACGTTGGCCTGGATCGGCTCGAGCAGCACCGCGTAGTCCTCGGGGTCGTACTCGAGGTCCGCGTCCTGGACGAGCACCACGTCCCCCGAGACGTTCTGGAAGCCCGTCTGGAGCGCGCCGCCCTTGCCGCGGTTCACCTCATGGAAGATCGTCTGGATCTTGCCGGGGTGAGCCTCCTTGAGCTCACCCATGATCTCCCGCGAGCGGTCCTTGGAGCCGTCATCCACGAGGACCACCTCGATCTCGAACGGCTGGGCCAGGACCCGGCCGACGATCTCGGCGAGGGTCCGCTCCTCGTTGTAGACCGGGATCACCACTGAGAGCTTCATCGTCATGCTCCGGGCTCGTCGTCCATGGTTGTGAGCCCAGAGAAGAGCTCGTTCAGACCCAGGAAGTCGGCGAAGCCCTCGTGGAGCTCCTGGTACGCAGGCTCCCCCTCGATACACCACATCGGGCGCAGGAAGAGCGGGAGGATCTCGGAGTCGGGTCGGCGCCGGGCATCCTGGATCACCCTCCGACGCTCCATCCAGTGATCCCAACGACCGAGCAGGTCGTTGAGGCCCACGAGGTCGGCCACCCCGACCCGGCCGATGCTGTCGTGGGTCTGCACGTTCTTACGCAGCTTGCGGAACAGCTTCGGTCCGAACCCCTCGTTGCCGAGGGTCTCCATGGACTCGATGCGATAGCGGTCAGCGTCCCCGAGGTCGCTGTTGATGAACGCACGCCGCACGGCAAGGCCGAGCATCGCGGGGAGCACCCGGCGCAGATTGTCATCGTCGTAGTTCTTCACGCACGCCAGCTGCGGGTTTCGGATCTGCAGCAGCCTGAGGCGCTCCAGGGGGACCCGCGCGCTCGTGCTGCTGTGGTGGTGATAGCACACCGCCGAGGGCGCGTAACGGACCTCGTAGCCGTGAACCCAGGTCCGCCACCCCAGGTCCACGTCCTCGTAGTAGGCGAAGAACTCCTCGTCGAAGCCGCCCACCTCGAAGTAGGCCTCGCGGTCCATCGCCATGGCGCCCCCGCACGCGAAGAGCGTCTTGCGAGGCTCGTCGTAGCGCTCGTGGGGATCAGCAAGGTACCCCCGCTGGATCCCGATGCCGTGGAAGTTCATGCCGCCCGCGGCGGAGTTCAGGACCTTCCCGTCCCACGACATCATCTTCGCGCTGCTCGCCACCGCTTCCTTGCGCACAACGGGCGCGACGAGCTCCCGGAGGAACCCCTCGTCCACGTGAATGTCGTTGTTGAGGAAGACGAGGACCTCCGGGTCGAGCTCTCCCTCGGACGCCACGCGGGCCCCCTGGTTGCACCCCGCGGAGAAGCCAACGTTCCGGTCGTTCTCCACGAGCTTGACCCAGGAGTGCTTGGTGCGAACCTCCTGCTGGCTGCCGTCGTCCGAGCCGTTGTCCACCAGCACGACCTCGAAGCGGTCCTCCGGGTAGTCGAGCCGGCGCAGTGTGGAGAAGCACGGCTCCAGGTGATGGCGCCCGTTCCAGTTGAGGATGATGATGGAAACGCGCGGGAGCTCCGCCACGGTGAGCGGCTCCGTCCGATCCACGATCAACTGCCGCTCGACTTCTTCGGGGTCAGGCCTCGACATCAACATCTCTCTTCGCCTCGCGAGCTCGCGCCGGTCTCTTCCGTCCGGGTCAGGGTGAGTCGGCTCAGGCGCAAGTAGACGTCACCAGGGCCCTCCGTGGAGGCACGGAGGGACAAGAACTTCGCGCCGTGTTCCAGCCTCAGATTCAGGGTCTGCTCGCGGGCCTCGGTGCGGCCCTCGGAGCGGGAGGGAGGGATCACGGCGCACCGATCTCCGTCCACGAGGACCTCGCCAGCGAGCACGATGGCGTCCTCCGGAGCGAAGTACTCCATGGCCAAGGCGAGGGTGTACTCCCCCGCCGGAACGCCCTGAAGATCCCAGTCCGCCGACGCCCCCGGCCGCATCAGGAGCATGTCTGCCGCCTGCTGCTCACAGGCGCCGCGCCGCGCCGCGGTCTCGAGCGCACCGCGGATCAGCGCCGGCCCCTCGGGATCGACCCCGGCAGCGCGCTCCACGGTGCAGAGCGATCGGTATCGCGCCTCGGTCTCCTCGCCGTTCTGGGCGATGGTCTTGATCGGGATCCACTCGGCCGAGGCGAGCCGCTCGCGCAGCTCCGCGTCCTCGACCAGCATGGCCATCTTGTCCGCGAGGTCCGCCGCAGAGCCCAGCTCGAAGAGCAGCCCGTCCACGCCGTCCCTGACGAACTCCGCCATGCCACCGCGGTCGCTCGCGAGGACGGGCGTGCCCGTGAGGTAGGCCTCGTGGATGGTGATCGGCGAGTTCTCGTACCAGAGGCTCGGTACGACCAGCGCGTCGAGGTCGGCGTAGACCTCGGAGAGGCGGCCGTTGTCGAAGCGTCCGTGGAAGGTCACGGGTGCCCCCTCTGCCAGGTCCGCCAGGTGGCGGTGGTGCTCGTCGCCCTCAGGGTCGAAGCCGCCGTGGACATCCAGGTGGACGCGATCGCCGAGCCCGCGCTCCTGGAGCAGGCGCATCGCCTGAACGAGCGTCTCGCCGCCCTTGTACCAGACGAGGGTGCCGACGAAGCCGAAGCGCACCTTGCCCTCGGGGCAGCGGGTCTTCTCCAGGGCCTCGACGTGGTCCGTCCGCATTCCGTTGTCCGAGAACAGGAAGGTGTGGGGGTCGAAGCCCCCGTGGGCCAGGTACATGTCCCGCAGGAACCGGCTCGGGCTGATGCGCAGGTCCGCTGCCGCGTACGCGGCGGGGACGACCTCTTCACGGCTCCGCAGCTCGGAGTACTCCGAAGCCCGCCGCTGGGTCATCTCAGGGGAGACCTTGAGCTCCTTGATCGTCCCGGCCAATGAGGACAGCACCTTGCCAGCGCCGAGGGTGCCGTCCAGCCGATGGGCACGCTCGACCTGGTCGAGGCCGCGCTCCTTGATGCACAGGAAGCAGCCGCTCCCCATGTTGCTGGGGCAGATGGACCCGTCCGGTCGGATCATCTGCACCCGCGGACACAGGCCCCAGTAGTCGTGGCAGGTCACCACCGTCGCCAGGCCCCGGCCGCGCGCGATCTCCACGAGACCCGCTGACAGGTGAATCAGGTGCTGGAAGTGAACAAGGTCCGGCTCCACTCGATCGAGGACCTGCCGGAACGCCGCCTCCGGCCCCTCCTTGACGTAGCTCTCCTTGAGGCTCCCGTGGTCGAGGCGATGGGTCATCCGGAGGACCTTGAGTCCCTCGAACTCGTCCTCCCTGAGGCTGAACTCCGGCTCGTCCCCTTCTGCTGGCGCCCGCGTGAGGATGGTGACCTCGTGACCGCGACGCTTCATCTCCTGGGCGAGGTTGAGGGTGTAAACCTCCGTGCCCGCCCAGGTGTCCGGCGGGAAGCCGTGCACCACGTAGAGCAGGCGGAGCGTTCCGCTCGCCCGCATCCGGGTGGACGGCCGACGAAGGGCGGCCTTCCCTCCGTCGTGGAGCCCCCGGAACGCGGCCTCACGTAGCGCGCGGCCGCGGCTCCGGAGCGCCTCCGACTCGTCCGCCGGAAGCTCCAGGGCCTCGATGGCCGCAGCGTCCTCGGAGCTCAGTCGGACCGAGAGCACCGCCACATCCTTGGGGGTGGCCACGCAGATCCGGTCGAGCCACTCCGCGTTGAACTCCGCGTCGATCTTGGCCCGCGCGTACGTCTCCTCCTCGTCGTAGTCGTGGCTGTGCTCCACCACCGCCACGTCGTCGTAGACGACCTTGAAGCCCGCCTCGAGGAAGGCGCGGGCCATGAGGATGTCCTCGCCAAAGGGGGTCCTCGGGAAGGGGTGCCGCTCCCAGAGCTCGCGGCGGAAGGCCGAAGCGACGTCGTTGAAGTTGTAGAGCAGGCGCCGCTCGTGGGGCCCCATGCTCGCGTACTCCTCCGCCGGCGGCAGCACCGTCTCCCGGCGCCCTTCGGCGTACCCCGGGTCACCGGCGCTGAAGATCTTCGTGAGCACGTCCGCGTCGGGCCGAGGGACGTTGCGGCAGTACGCGGCCCCCACCTCGGGATCGTCGAAGTTCCGGATCAGGTCCGCCAGCCAGGTCGGGCCTGCGGGGATCGCATCCTGGGTGAGGAAGACCATGAGGTCCCCCCGAGAGCGTGCCGCGAGCAGGTTCCGCGTGTCCCCGTGGTCGAACTCGACCCCGTGGATCCGCTCGCGGCGCAGCGGCACGGGGAAGGACGAGGCGCGCGCCCCGAGCAGCTCCCAGGTCCCGTCGGTGGAACCCGAGTCGATGGCCAGGAAGTCCCAGGCCACGTCGATCGCCTGCTCGCCGAGGGCGTCGAGGACGCGCTCGAGGAACTCCATTCCCTGCCAGGTGGGCATGAGCACGGAGACGCGGGGATGGGCCATGGGGTCGGGAGAGGTCACGGAGCCTGGGGATCAGGAGAGGCTGGCGGAGGCGGCGCCCGGGAGGTCGAGATCCAGCGCGCCGCTGCGGCGCACCTCCGACCAGTCATCGCCACCGCCACGGCTGCCGACGTACTGGCCGAGGACCTGGGCGGTGCGCAAGAATGGAGCGCGTACGACGTCCGCCAGGCGTGCCCCGTGGCGGGCCATGTAAGCCAGGTCGCGGGAGAGTTCGAAGGCGATCCCCTTCAGCGCCGAGAGCAGCCCCGGACGCACGGCGTAGCCGTGGAACTCACGGTGGAAGACGGCGTCGATGCGATAGCGCTTGAAGGCCGCCCTTGGACCGTAACGGTGGGCGTGCCGAACCGACACGTCCCCCGCATGGTGGATGGCGTGGCCGCTCGCCATCGCGCGGGCGGCCCAGGCGAAGTCTTCTCCGAAGGGGACCTCGGGGAAGGGGACCTCGGCCAGCACGCTGGCGCGGATGCAGCTCGCCACGTTGTTGAAGCGAAGCAGGGAGACGCGCTCGGGTCCGGTCATCCCCTGGTACTCCGAGGGTGAGGACCAGCGCCGGGTCTCCGACCGGGCGGACGCCTCCGGGGAGTCCTCGACGGTGCGGGCCGTCAGCGCGTCGTCTCCCTCGTTCGGGAGCACCCGCGCCGTGACCCCGGCCACGGTTGGATCTCCGAACGGCGCGACCATCCGCGCCACGAAGTCCTCACCGAGGGGCAGCGCGTCCTGGGAGAGGAAGATCAGGAACTCGCCCCGAGCGCGCGCGGCGAGGGCGTTGCGCGTGCGGCCGTGCCCGAAGTCAGCCCGAGGGATCACGGTGACCGAGAAGCCCGCGGCCTCCAGCATCGGCACGGTTCCGTCGCCGCTGGACGAGTCGATGGCGATGCACTCCAGCCCCCCGTCGAACTGCTGCTCGGCGAGCGCCGGGAGCAACCGACGCAGGTCCCCTTCGCCATCGAGGGTGGGGATCAGGATCGAGACCTTCGGGATCGACATCGGGATCGAGGGGGACAAATCCCCACCACAAGTATCGAGCACCAGGGGCCTCCCACCCCAACCCAAACCGGCGATCGGGCGTGCCCTCGGCGGTGCGCGAGGGGCTGTGACTCAGGCCCGATCACACAGCTCTCGGAAGTTGCATCCCGAGCACTCGAACCCCGCCCGATCCTCGGAGACCATCGGGAAATCCCCAGGATCGCCCTTTGACCCGTCGGCGTCGAAGTGGACGGCCCGCATCTCACCGATGGAGGCCTCGATGCGCCCCAGCGCGTCCTCCAGCGCTTCATCCGAGACCTGCACCTCGGCCACCTCACCGGTGAGCAGGTACACGTCGGCGGCGGTGGTGCTGCGCGGATCCACGCCCCAGTGCTCCCGGGCGTAGAAGGCGTAGATCTCGAGCTGGAAGCGGTCGCCCTCGGCAGGGCGCCCGGTCTTCCAGTCCAGGATCCGGACGGTCCCGCGCTCGCCGGAGCCCCGCTCGGAGTCCCAGTAGGCGAAGTCGGGCACGGCGAAGACCTTGGTGCCGAAGAGCTCGAAGGTGCTCATGTCCTCACAGGCGAGCCAGTCCCCGGGCTGGGACTCCCTGGCCGACTCCAGCTTCGGGTCCTCGAAGAACGCCCCGAGGCAGTCGGTGATGCGCTCCACGAAGCGCTTCCCGTAGTCCCCCGCCGCCCCGGACTTCTCGTCGATCCGGTCCTCGGTGTAGTGGTGCTCGGCGAGGCGGACCGACTTTGCCGGGCTCGCCTTCCAGCCGCCATCACGGGACTCCCGGTAGCCGGCGCGGAGCTGCTCGACGGCCCACGCCGTGGCGTCCTCCTGCGACCAGGGCAGCCCCTGGTCCCGCCGGGCGAAGTACTCCGCGATGGCGCGGTGGACGATGTCCCCCGCCAGCATCGGCATGCGGGTCATCTTCTTCAGCAGGTAGGCCTTGCGGCGCTCGGGGTCGGCGTTGCGCCCCCAGCCCTGCCAGGAGAGGTAGTAGAGGTAGTAATAGCGCCGCGGGCAGGCGGTGAATGACCGCGCCCTGGACGCCGACCAGGAGAGCTCGTGGACCAGTGCCATTGCGAGATCCAGAAGAGCCCTTCGCCCCCCTCGAATCAAGCACCCCGCCCTTTCCCCGTCCCCCGGAGCCCGCCCGCGCCGACGGAGACCCGCCCAGAGCCCCCGAGAGCCCGTGGAGAAGGCGTCAGCCTGCGCGGGAAGGGAGCGCGGAGGGGGGTGTGGCGTCGCGAACCTCGACCTCGCCGCCGTCCGCCGTGAGCCTTCGCTCCTGATCCCCCTCCGTCGTCAGCAGCTGGACCGGAGCTCGCCAGAGCTCCTCGATCGTCTTCAGCACCGCCGAAGCCTCATCCAGCTTCAGGTCCCGTCCGTCATGGTGGTGCTGAAGCACGAGGTCCCGACGACCGCCGCTCGCCACCTCCACCAGCTCGATCCGCGGCTGCCCACCCCACGCGAGCGAGCGCAGCAGCTCCTGCTTCACTCGCCGATGGTCGCGGGTCCCGATCCGCGCGCCCTCCCCGCCGCGGCCGTGCTCGGCCACGAACAGCGACGACCGCTCGATGAACTCCTCGTCCATCACCTCGTCCACGAACGACACGTCGTTGTGCACCGCGCGCAGACGGAAGAGGTCCAGCCCCTGCTGCTCTGCGTGGCGGAAGAGCTCGATCCCCAGCTTGTACGGGTTCAACTGCCCCGGCGCGGCCTGGGTCGCTGAGGAGTGGCAGTCCGCGAACTCGACGAGCTCGCTCGGGTCCAGCAGCCCCCCGGTCAGGAGGCGGCTGTGCCAGAAGGACGCCCAGCCCTCGTTGATGATCTTGGTCAGGCGCTGAGGCATGAAGTACTCGGCCTCCGACGCCACGATCCCGAGCACGTCCCGCTCCCAGTCCTCGAGGTGGGCTTGCTCGCGGATGAAGGTCAGGAGGTCGAAGGTGGGTAGCTGCCGCAGGCCGGGGTCCGGCGCCGGCGGGTCGTCCCCCATCACCAGCCTAAGGCTGGCCCGGCTGCGCTCCACCTGGCTCGTCCCCGGGGGAGCAGCGCCTCGCCTGGAGCGGCTCTCGGCCGCCCGATAACGCCGCTGGGGCCCGTGCGGGTCCATCAGGGGCTCGAGGCTCAGCGCCACGTCGAGGAAGCGCTCCACCCTGTCCTGCCCATGCCGGGCCACGTACTCGTGAATCCTGCGGGCGTGCTCCTCGAACCGCTCCAGCATCGAGCGCTCCGTGGGTGCGAACCACGCGTTGTTCCGGAAGAAGTCCGCGTGGCCGAAGACGTGGGCCATCACGAGCTTCTGCTCCATGAGGCTGTTCGACCGCACGAGGTAGGCGATGGTCGGGTCGTGGTTGACCACCAGCTCGTAGATCTTGGAGAGCCCCCACTCGTGCCCCTTGGCCAGCCGCTCGTACTCCATCCCGAAGCGCCACGAGGGGTACCGGGTCGGGAACCCGCCGTAGGCCGCCACCGCGTTGACGTCCGCGGCGTCCAGCATCTCGAAGACGACCTCGAAGAAGGTCAGGCCGGCGTCCGCGGCGGCGGCCTCGGCGCGGCGCGCCTCGCAGAGCAGGCGGGGAGTGAGGGACGGACCGGAGACCATGGTTCAGCGCCCCTGGCCGAGGAAGGCCTTGATAGCTCCAGGGATGCCTGCGCGGTCATCCACCCCGGCGGTCACCAGCGCTGGCTCCTCCTGGAACGCCGTGTCGAGGTCCTTCTTGAACTGGCCCGAGCCGTAAGCGCTCTTGACCTGCCCGTAGCAGAACTGGTTGACCCGTGACAGCAGCTCCTCTCGAACGAGGGACACGCACCGCTCCGTGTCGCGGGCGCTCCAGTTGTCGCCGTCGGAGTAGTGGAAGGGGTAGATGTTGTAGTCGTCGGGGTGGTAGCGCTCCTTGATCAGGTCGAGGCAGAGCTCGTAGGCGGAGGAGATCTTCGTCCCGCCGGATTCGCGGAGGTGGAAGAAGGTCTCCTTGTCCACGACCTTCGCAGCCGCGTCATGGACGATGTACACCACCTCCAGGTTCCGATACTGGCTGCGCAGCCACGTGTCGATCCAGAACGCCTCGATGCGCACGATGTCCTTCTGCTCCCGCCCCATGGAGCCGGAGACGTCCATCATGTGCATGATCACCGCCGAGGACTCGGGGCGAGGCTTGGGCTTCAAGGCGCGGTAGACCTGGTCCTCGCGGATCGGCGTCACCACGGGCCGCTGGTGGTCGAACTCCCCCGCCGCGATGGTGCGCACCAGCGCCCGTCGGAACGTGCGCCGGAAGTGGCGGAGTGACTCCGGGCCCTGGGCCCGGATCCCGCTCCACTGACCTCCGCTCGCGTCCAGCTCGTCCCGCCCCCGGGGCAGGATGTTCGGGAGCCCCAGCTCCTCCCCCAGCATCGAGGCGAGCTCCTCCAGCTCGACCTCGGCCTCGAGGATGTGGGTCCCCTCCTGTTCTCCGGCGCCGCCCGCGCCTCCGTCCGCCTGCCCGTCGCGGCCGTCCGCGGCGTCGCCCACCTCGCCGGGCCCCTGACCGATCCCGGACTCGTTGGAGCCGAAGCGGAAGCGCGGCAGCTCGACCGCGGGAACGGGGACGGAGACCACCCGGTCCCCCCGCTTGCCGATCAGCTCAGAGGACGCGAGGTATCGCTGCAGGTCCTCACGAATCCGCCCGCGCACGACCTCCTTGAAGCGTGCGCGGTCACGGTCGATGCGGTGGATCTGTCCAGCCATCTGGAGCGATCAGGCGGCGCGCTCGCTGCCAGGCTGGGCGCCGTCTCCGTCAGGCGACTGCTCCGAGGCCTCCTGCCTCGCGAACAGCCCGGCGACGTCCAGCAGGACGGCCTCCGCCGAGGCCTCGTCGTACCCAAAGCGCTCGCAGAGACGCCCACGGATGGCCGCGATCTTCTCCTGGGCGAGCGGGTCCACCACCTGGGAGATCAGCGTGGTGAGCTGAATGGAGTCGCGCTGGTCCTCGAAGAGCTTGAGCTCGAGCGCCCGCCGCAGGCGCCGGTTCTCCCGGTAGTCGAACTGGCCACCCTCGAGGTGCACGGCTGCGATGAAGTTCATCAGCTCGTGACGGAAGTCGTCCTTGCGAGCGTCGGGGATGTCCGTGCGCTCCTCCACGCTGCGCATGAGGCGCTCGTCCGGGTCCCGGGGCGTCCCGTCGGGACCCTGTAGCGGCTCGCGGGTGGTGTACGCGCGGACGTTGTCGAGGTAGTTGGCGCACAGGCGATCCAGGGCCTCGTCATCCGCCGCGATGGCCGCCTCCACCTCCTCGCGGATGATCTGCTCGTACTCCTCTCGCACCATCGAGACCAGCTCCCGATACCGTCGCCGGACGGGCTCGCTGGCCACCATCGAGTGGGCCCCGAGCCCCGCCTCGATGGCATCGAGGACGTCCCGGGGTCCGATGGTCTCCACGGGCTCCACGAGCAGGGTCGCGATCCGATCCTGCAGGTAGCGGGGCGAGATACCGTCGAGCCCCTCTCGCTCTGCCAAGTCCCGGAACTCCTCGGCCTGGAGGGCCGTGAATCCCGTCACCTCGTCGCCGTCGTAGAGGCGAGCCTTCTGCACCATGGAGCGCGTGGGGTGCTGGGGCTCCTCGAGGCGCGTCCGGGCCGCCCAGA
>CAZEFP010000024.1:0-14273 GCA_964511565.1 uncultured Planctomycetaceae bacterium | reverse complement strand
GAGGTCGGCGGCCTCCGCTGCGATGGCGTCGAGGCGGGCGCGGTCCTCGGGGTCGAGGTAGGGGAGGGTGGGCGCCGCGCGGCCGCCCTGGATCCGGCCGGACTCGGAGGTCTGGTTGAAGAAGTCGTAGAGCTGGAAGTACTCGCGCTGGGAGATCGGGTCGTAGCGGTGGTCGTGGCAGCGGGCGCAGCCGACGGTGAGCCCGAGCCAGGTGGTGGCGGTGGTCTCCACCCGGTCGAACACGTTCTCCGTGCGCGTCTCCTCCGCGATCCGGCCGCCCTCGCCGTTGTACATGTGGTTGCGGTTGAACGCGGAGGCGAGCACCTGCTCGGGCGTGGCGTCGGGGAGCAGGTCGCCGGCCAGCAGCTCGACCGTGAGCCGGTCGAAGGGGACGTTCCGGTTCAGGGCGTCCACGAGCCAGTCGCGCCAGGGCCACATGGAGCGGGTGGGGTCCGCCTGGTAGCCGTCCGTGTCCGAGTAGCGCGCCGCGTCCAGCCACTCCCAGGCCATGCGCTGGCCGTAGGCGGGGCTCGCCAGCAGGCGGTCCACCGCCCGCTCGAACCGGTCGTCCCACGGGGACTCGAGGTAGGCCTGGAGGGCCTCGGGGGTCGGGGGGAGCCCCGTGAGGTCCAGGGTCACCCGCCGCAGGAGGGCGCCGGGGTCCGCCTCGGGGGCCGGGACGATGCCGTCGCGCTCGAGCGCCGTCAGGACGAAGCGGTCGATGGCGCCGCGGGAGTTGGCTCCGGGGGGGAGGAAGGGGGGCGTCGGGCGCGCGGGCGGCACGAAGGCCCAGTGCTCCTCCCAGACCGCGCCCTCCTGGATCCACCGCTCCAGGAGCCGGACCTCCTCCTCGCTCAGGGCGTAGTTGGAGTCCGGCGGGGGCATCTGCTCCTCGGGGAACTCCGAGCGGATGCGGGCGGCGAGCTCGCTGGCCTCCAGGTCCCCGGGGACCAGCGCGGGGAAGCCGTCCCGGTCGGCGAAGGCGTGCTCCTTCAGGTCCAGGCGCAGGCCAGCCCGGCGGCCCGCCCCGTCGGGCCCGTGGCATGCGTAGCAGCGGTCCGAGAGGATCGGCAGCACGTCCCTGGCGAAGTCCACGGGAGCAGGGTCCTCGTCCACACCAGCCGCGACCCACGGGAGGAGGAGCGCGAGGAGGAGGGGCGGGGTCGGCATGGACCCATGCTACCGGGCGGCTCCCCGTTGGGGCGCAGCTGCCGGGTTCACGCTCGATCCGATACCCTCCGTCATGCTCCGCGCCTCCCTCTCGATCCTCGCCCTCGTCGTCTCCGCCGCTGCCCCTGTCCACGTGCCGGCGCCGGCCGGGCCGGCGGAGGACGCCCCCCCGCTCAACGTGCTCTGGCTCTCGGTGGAGGACATGAGCCCGTGGATCGGCGCCTACGGCGACCGCACGGTGCCGACGCCGAACCTGGACGCCTTCGCCGCCGAGGCTCTGCGCTACGACAACGCCTTCGCCGACACCCCCGTGTGCGCACCGGCCCGCACCGCGCTCATCACGGGCATGTACCCCACGCGCATCGGGGCCATGCACATGCGCGTGCGGTCCCGCAGCAAGTCCGCGGGGGACGAGGCCTACGGCGACCTGCCCCTCTACGAGGCCGTGCCGCCGCCCTTCGTGCGCTGCTTCCCCGAGCAGCTGCGCCTCGCCGGTTACCACACCACCAACAGCTCCAAGACCGACTACCAGTTCGTGGCACCGCCGGGGGTTTGGAACGCCTCCTCGCGCAAGGCCACCTACGTGGACCGGCCCGCGGGCGCGCCCTTCTTCGCGGTCTTCAACCACACGGGCACCCACGAGAGCCAGGCCTTCCCCGAGGCCCGCCAGCGTCCGAGCGCCGTGGCGCTGGAGGACGTGCCGATCCCGCCGATCTATCCCGATACGCCCACGGTGCGCGATGCCATGAAGCGCACCTACGACAACATCGCCGCCATGGACGCGTGGTTCGGCAAGCAGCTCAAGAGGCTCGAGAACGCCGGGCTCGCGGACTCCACGGTGGTGTTCTTCTTCTCCGACCACGGGGTGGGGCTACCCCGGGGCAAGCGTTCGGTCTACGGGACGGGGACCCGGGTGCCGCTCCTGGTGCGCTTCCCGGAGGAGCGCTGGCCGAAGGGGCTCGCCCCCGGCACGGCCACCGATCGCCTGGTGAGCTTCATCGACTTCGGGCCGACGGTCCTGAGCCTCGCGGGGGTCGAGCCCGACCTGCGCCTGGACGGCCGGGCCTTCCTGGGTGAGTTCGAGGCGCCGCCGAGGGAGCACGTCTTCCTGCACGCGGACCGCTTCGACGCGGCGCGAGATCGGACCCGCGCGGCCACCGACGGGCGGCGGCTGGTGGTGTGGAACCTCATGCCGGAGGTGCCGCACCTGATCGCCAACGCCTACCGCGAGCGCATCCCCATGACCCGGGACCTGTATGACCTGCGGGACGGGGGCTCCCGCGCCTCGACCCGGACCCCCGCCCAGTGGCAGACCGGCTCGACCCGCCGGCCGGAGGTGGAGTGGTACGACCGAGCGGACGACCCCTGGGAGGTGCGCGACCTCCACGGCGTCCCCCTGTCGGCGGCGGGACGCGGGGCCTTCGAGGCCCTCGAGGTCGCCATGGAGGCATGGATGAAGAGCACGGGTGACCTCGGCCTGATCGAGCCCGAGACGCGGATGGTCCATGAGCGCCTGTGGGGCGGCGGGACCCAGCCGATCACCGCCTCCCCCGACCCCATGCCCCTCTCCACCGGCGGGCTCATCGGGTTCGACTGCCCGACGGAGGGGGCCTCCATCGCCTTCCGCTTCGGCGACGCGAAGGGCTGGACGCCCTTCGGCGGCGAGCCCGTCGAGATCCCGACCGGCGCGACCCGGGTCCACGCGGTGGCGCACCGCATCGGCTTCATGCGCTCCGAGGTCGTGACGCGGGAGCTCTGAGCGCGGCTTGCCGTGCTCGAGGGATGAGCGATCCAAGCCCCGACCTGGCGGGGTATCGGATCGACGGGGGTGAGCGAAACAGGAGGGACGTGCGACGGGCGGCCCAGGGAGGGGCCGCCCGCTCTCATCGAGATTGGCGATCGCGCGGGGCGGCGGAGGGCCAGGCCCCGCACTCCGCAGGGGAGCCCCGCGCCCGAGGCCCGTCAGTCCACCCGCTTCACGTCGGGCATCTTCCAGCTCTTGTCGAAGTACGGCTCGAGCGGACCGTAGAGGCGCAGGTAGACGAAGAAGCCCTTCTCGGGATTCGACTCGATCCAGTTGTTCTCGTAGCCCGCGGGCGGGCTGCCACCGATGAAGACCTTCGTGCTCCCGTCAGGCTCGACCTTCAGCCCGCTCTGGACCGAGCTGATGTCGGACTTCCCCTGGTCGTTCTGGATCAGGGTACGGGTGTCGTTGTCATAAGCAGTGATGGACCAGAACTGCTTGGCCGGGGAATCCTTCGGAACGACCACCTCGTACTGGTGTCGGCCGTCGAGCCACTCACCGTCAGCATCCTGATACGCGCCCAGATACTGTGAGCCAGCGCCCACGTTCTTCAGCACCATCGCCTTCGACGTCGTGATCGCCTCGTAGGCGTAGGCCCCGATCTCCATCGTCTCGTAGTAGCCGGGCGCGACGTGGTCCAGGTGGTTCATGTTGAGCACATAGAGCCAGCGCCGGTCGGGCCAGTGCTTCTCCTTGACGGCGTCCCGGCTGAAGCTGTTCACCATCGCGGCCGCGTTGCCGATTTCAGCGGCCTCGGTGAGGAGTCGGGTCTGCCGCGCATCGGGCTCGAAGGGCTGCCCCTTCTCCATTCCGAGGCGCCGCAGCTGGGTCAGGATGAAGCGGTTCCGGTCGACGACCGGCTCGTTCTGCAGGACACGGTTCAGATCCTGCCAGTACTCCATGCCTCGTGACTGATCTCCCATCCACGTGGGCGAGGAGGTCGCGTCGACGAACTTCTGACCGCCCGGCTTCCCGCCGACGGGGTAGAGCTGATGCCCGTTCAAGACCGCCTTGTAGGCCTCGCCCTCGAGGCCGATGATCCGGCTGCCGATGAAGACGAGGTTGCTGCTGGAGGACACGACGAAGTCGGCGTCGTGCTCCTCGGGAACCTCGGACTCGGGGCCGACCACCAGGTAGCGGCCGCCCTTCCCCTGGTCGGGCCCGACGACGCCGAGGTCCGTCTGCGGCGTCTGATAGATGTCGATGATCATGCCGCCGATCGGTCCCGCCGGCAGGTCGAGGTAGTAGTTGCCCTCCGACAGGTCAAGGAAGGTGAGGACGTAGGGCGTGGTCGTGTTGGCGGTCAGGATCGGAATCTTCTGATCGCGCTCCACGTAGATCAGCCAGTCCCCGTACTCCGCCTCCAGAAGGAAGCCCGCATGCCACCGCTCGAGGCCGACGATCGGCAACGCGTACTCGTGGGCCGAGATCGCCTGCGCGCGCAGCTGCTCGTCGCGCACAGGTTCGACGAGCGCCTGCTGGAGGTAGCCGTTGTCTTCGTACTCGATGGCGAGACGGTCGTGCGCCCCGGACGAGTCGACATTCAGCGACGCGCAAGAAGCGCAAAGGGCGGCGGCCAGCGAGGCCAGCGACAAGGGGCGTGTGTGGATCGACTGCATGAATCTTGGTCTTCTTTGGGTGGGAGGCGGCGCGCGCAACCCATCGACGGACCGCTGCTCGGATCCGGCCCACCTCGTGATTGGAGGGCGCCGAGTATAGGGGACGTAGGGCACGAGGGTGCTCATGGGCTGGAGCGCGGGCCGTGAACGTGGTGTGATCGCGCCATGCTGATCTGCACCGCCATGCTGAGCCTCGCCGGCGCGCTTCAGGGAGGCGCTGCTGCTGACGCTCAAGCGCCCCTCGCGCCGGTCACCGGCCACCGCTTCCTCACCCTCGCCACGGTCGTGCGGGTCGACCAGATCGAGGTCACCCGCGACCTCTCCCACGGGCCGGACGAGTCGGCCATTCACGGGCCGGAGGAGGCGCGGGTCTTCCGCGAGGCCATCGCGGAGAGCTGGCCCGGCGGGCGCATCACCTGGGCCTTCAGCTGGAAGGCCCTGCACGATGAGCGGCCGCGCTACCGCGAGCTGCGGCGGGTGGTGGTGGACTACCACGAGCGCCTGGGCGACGAGGTCACCTTCATCCCCGGCGCCTACTTCGTGAACATGTACAACACCCGCGCCCAGGCGAACCGGGACCTGCACGAGGGCCTGGGGAAGGTCTCGGAGATGGTGGGGGACGGCTACCGGCCGAAGGCGGTGATCGCGGGCTTCCTCGCGGCCGAGAACCAGCGCTTCCTCGCGGAGGAGGAGGGGATCCACGTGTGCCAGGGGACGATCTGGAGCCAGTACGCCGTGGACAACGGGGACGGCGAGGGGTCGATCGCCTATCCCTACTACCCCTCGCGCGAGCACTTCTGCAAGCCGGCGAGGACGGAGCAGGACCGCATCGACTGCGTGAACCTCGACGGCTGGACCATCGACCTCCTCTGCGCCCGCATCCCGGGCTCGAGGATGGTGAACGACGAGTGGCACCGCAGCCGCATGGGCGTCGGCCCGATCGAGACGGTGCTCTGGCTCGGCACCCGCCAGGGGACGGAGCAGATGCTCCACACCACCGCCGCCCACTTCGACCGCGGGTTCGAGCTGAACGGTTTCGGCTGGATCACCTGCACCTGGGAGCTCGGGCTGGTGGAGGGCCGGAAGATCTACGGCTACCAGGGGCGCAACGGCATGGAGGGGCTGCGTATCTGGCTGAACGAGACCCGCAGGCGCTGGCCCGGGGCGCAGCTGGTCACCCACGGCGAGTTCGGGCTCCGGTGGCGCGCGGAGTTCAAGAGCAACGCCGAGCTGGACTACCGCTTCGAGCAGGAGGGGTCGGGCATCCGCGGGTCGGTGGCGGGGGAGCAGGTGCGCTGGTTCATGAACCGCGACTTCCGCCTCGGCCTCCAGCGAAAGGACGGCGGCCCCGAGGAGATCATGGACTTCACCCGCTATGACCTCCCCGCGAAGGAGCCCGCCGACCCCACACCTGGGGAGCCCACGCGCAACTGGAGCCTGATGAACCGGCTCAACCAGAAGGGCGTGCGCCCCCAGGACCGGCCGATCGCGCCGTCCGCCCTCACCGCGGAGGAGCGGCGGCTCATCGACGGCCACTACCCCGAGCTCTTCAAGGGCTCGGGGGAGTGAACGGCAGCGGCGCTGGACGCACTGGCAGGCGGGGCCTCAGCCGTCGGTCGGCTTGACGAACGGGATCAGGCGGTAGCCCTCTTCCCGCACCCGCTCGGACGGCTTGTAGTGCCGGACGACGAGGTTGAAGGTGCCGGTCGGGTTGTCCGTCGGGATGTTGTTGACCGCGTCGGGCCCGCACCCGAAGCGGATCGTGAAGGTGCCGTCCGCGTTCGGCGTGGCAGTGTCGGAGTTCAGGCTGGCCAGGTCGCCGAACATGAAGCCCTTCTTGTCGTAGACGGTGAACGACCAGAAGGCGTCGTTGCCCGGGTCCTCGAAGGTGGCCTCGAAGCCCTCGCCGGTGGGGTAGTCGCCGGACATCTCGTAGATGTTGTCGACCCACTGCGCGCCGCCCCAGCCGCCAGCGGCGCCCGTCTGGTACTTCTCATCCGTGTAGAGGGCGTCGGAGTCGTCCCGCGGGTCGGTGAACATGCCCCGGGTGGCGGTCACGCCGTCACGCTTCGCGATGGCGGGGAGCATCGCCTTGAGCTCGTTCTCGACCCGGTCGAAGGACGCGCGATGGACGGGTTCGGCGGTGAACGCGTCGCCCGAGGCGGCCTCGATGACGATCTCGTCCTGGATCCGACTCGCCTCCTCCTGGGACAGCGTGGAGTCCAGACGGACCAGGACGTAGAGGTGGGTGCCGGTGTGGGTGGACAGATCGAAGGTGCCCGAGCCGTAGGTCATGGCCTGGATCCGGTGGTCCTCGGTCACTCCCTGGACGGACACGTACTTGCCCTCCGGGATCTCCGGGATCGTGATCGTTGCGCCCTCGGAGACGTTGACGACACCCATGGAGTAGTAGGTGTCACGGTTCATGCGCACCACGGTCTGCTCGTCGGTGGGGACGAGCTTGCGCCGGTGGTCCAGCTGATTGACGCCGGAGGTCTCCTGCGCGATCAGGATCTGGCGGGAGGTCTCGTGCGTGGGGTAGGTCGCCGCGGTGACGACCTCGCCGCCGTCATCGACGAGGAAGGCGTCCACGGGGTTCTCTTGTGTCGCGCAGCTGAAGAGGAGGAGGGGCAGCAGGGAGGTGTTGAGAAGACGGCGCATGGCTTTGGGGGTGCGTCGGTCGATCCGAGGTTCGGGGGGGGATGGAAGCCGGGAATCTTCGCGGGCGGATCCCCACCGGGCTAGTTCTGCCCAGCTCAAAACCTGCTGGCGCGAGCTGGGCATTCCCTCGCTACGGGCTTTCCCCACACGAATCGCTCCCCCTCGGCCGGCGACCGGCCCCTCGGCATGGTCGTCGCCCGGGCGAGGGCCATGGCGGCAGAGTAGAGGAGGACGACGTCGATGGGCGGGAGGAAGCTGGGCCGGGTCTCGGGGTCCTCGAGCCGGCGCCGGGGCTCACCTCATCGCGGGGAGGATTCGCTCGGGGAACAGGGACGCGGTCTGGCCGGAGTCGTCCCAACCGAGGAGCACGGCGACGGTGCGGGTCCCGCGGTCGACGAGCAGGAGCTGGCCGCCGAAGCCGAAGGCGGCGAAGGTCCGGGTCACGCCGCCTTCTTGCCTTCGGATCCACCACTGGTAGCCGTAGCCGAGGGAGGTCCCCGGGCCGATGCGGGGCACGTGTGCGGACGTGGACTCCGTGATCCACCCTGCGGGCACGAGCTGTGCGCCGTTCCAGCAGCCCTGGTCGAGGACGAGCACGCCGATGCGGGCGAGCCCCTCGGCCGAGAGGTAGAGCCCGCCCTCGGTGTCGGCCTCACCCGCCGGGCTGGTCTTCCAGTACCACTCCTCGATCCCGATGGGGTCGAAGAGCCGGCGTTCAAGATAGGCGTCCACGCGCTCGCCCAGGGCCTGCTCGAGGATGTGTCCGACCAGGACCGTGGCGCCGTCCACGTACTCGAACTCCGTCCCCGGCGCCGTCCGCATCGGCCGTGCGGTGACGAAGGGGAGCCAGTGATCCGAGCCCTCCATCCGGAGGGTCGGGTGCTCCGGCGTGTAGCCACGGCTGCCCTTCGGTGGCGTCCAGTCGATGCCGCTCTGCATCGTGAGGAGGTCGAAGAGGGTCAGCTCGGCCCAGCGCGGGTCGTCGTTCACCTCGACGCCCTCCAGGTAGTTGGCGACCGGGACCTCCACCCCGGGCAGCGCTCCGTCCGTGATGGCCATGCCCACGGCCAGGGACGTGACGCTCTTGGTGACCGACTGCAGCGAGTGGAGCTCGGTCCCCTCCTTGTACGGGTGCCAGGAGGGGTGCGAGTAGTCGTGGGCCGGGCGCGGCGAGGACCCGGTCTGGTCGATGAGGGTCCGATAGCCCGCGGGCCGGAACCGCTCATCGACGACCTTCCGACCATCACGGATCAGGATGAAGTGGTCCACGGCCCCGTGATCGCCCCGGCGGAGCTCCTCCAGGAGGGCCACGATGGCGCCGCCGTCGAAGCCAGCGTCCTCGGGCGCCACCGCGATCCACGGTTCAGGCCGCAGCGCGTCCGCGTCAGGGGTCGAGCAGGCGGCGAGCAGGCCGCCAAGGCAGGTGAGGACCAGGCGCATCCTCGGATGCTATGACATCGCGGGCGCCTGTGGCACGAGATCGCGGCGGCGCCCACTCCTCCCGGAAGCGGAGGGCCCACGGGCGGCCCCGCTCCGAGCCTCGTCTCATCTGCGATCGAGACGGCTACCAGAGGGATGCGCGCACCCACCATCCTGACGATCGCCACGATGGGGCCCTCGCACCCCATGGTTGCCCCTCCAGCAGGACGGCGCTCAGGGGGCCTTGGCTTCCGCTGGTGCTGGTCGCGGCCCGAGGGTGACGGTCACGGGGTAGTGGTCGGAGACCTCGTCGAGGACGCCGCCCTGGGGCATGGTCGCGGCGGTGGCGCGGGCCATTGCGGCGGGGGAGAGGAGGATGAAGTCGATGCGCTCGAGGAAGCCGGCCTGTGCCTCGGGGGTCTTCGAGTGGCCGAGCACGCGGCTGGGGAAGGTGCCGCCCGAGGTCGCCTCCTCGCCCAGCACCCGATACGCGGCGTCGGCGACCCCGGCCTCGGCGAAGCGGGCGAGCACGCCGTAGTCGAAGGTGCGCTGGTCGATCAGGTTCTTGCCGCCCGCGCGCCGCTCCCGCAGCGGGGTCTGCCCGTCCAGGTGGGCGCAGTCGAGGGGATGGTGGGCGTTGAAGTCGCCGAGCACCACGACCTCGCGGCCCGCTGCGGTGAGGCGCTGGATCAGGGGCGTCAGCACGGCCACCTCCCTGCGGCGGAAGGCCCAGTCGCCGGGGTGCAGGTGGACCACCACCACGTCGAGGCCGGCGGTGCGGGCGTGCAGGTAGCCGTGGTGCATGCCCGCGAGCCGTCGCTCGATGACCTCGATCGGCGTGCGCGAGGTCAGCGCCACGGGGTAGCCCGACTCCTTGGCCATCACCGCGTGCCCGTGACCCCAGGCGCGCGCGGTCTCCAGCAGGCGCTCCTCGGTGAACCCGTTGACCTCCTGGAGGGCGACGACGTCCGGGGCCTGGGCCTCGAGCCAGCCCTGGGCCGCCTTCACCTGGGTCCGGTCCAGGAAGCCGCGCAGGACGTTCCAGGTGATCACGTGGGTGCTCCCGGGTCTCCGCGCCTTGGCCTCGTCAGGCTGGAGCGCCGCGGCGAGGGTGAGGGGGAGCAGGGCGAGCAGGGCGAGCGGCTGGGGTCGAAGCATGCCCCAAGGCTAGGGCGCAGGTGGAGGCGCGGGCGCGCCTCTTCCCCAGGATGGGTCCGGGGGCCCCGGCGAGGAAGGGGCCGCTAGGATGCGGGCCCCCTGGGGGATCGCCATGAAGGAGACCGAGCTCGATGAAGACCTGGTGGGGGCCTACCGGGCGACCCTCTACGAGGTCTTCGGTGCCGAGGGCCTCACGCTCCGGATCGGCGCGGCCTGCGGGGAGCTCTCGAGGCTGATGGCCGAGCACGGAGCACGCTGCGCGGCGTTCGTGACGGCCTGCAACCCTCGGAGCCAGGCGCTCAGCGAGGAGGTCAACCGGGAGCGAGGCGCCACCCTCCTCGCGGACCTCGTCGCCGAGGGGCGCGTCTGCCTGGCGGGGCAGGGGCGCCACCCGGACGGGGGCTGGCCGCCCGAACCGAGCCTCCTGGTGCTCGGCCTGGATCGCGTGGCCGCCAGCGAGCTCGGGCGCCGCTGGGACCAGAACGCCGTCGTCTGGGTGGGAGAGGACGCCACCCCCGAGCTGGTCCTGCTGCGCTGACGAGTGGAAGGCGTGGGCCGGGTCGGAGGAGTCCTCTCCGGGGGACCGGCCATCCCGAACGTTCCGGGGCTTCCGCGCCTCGCCTTCGCCGGGCCGGGCGAAGTCCGCAGGGTCAGCGGAGGCGATCCGCTACCATCCCCGCGGCAGCGCGCCTCGCCGCACCGCTCTCCATGGCTTCCGAGTACAAGACGACCCGCCGCGTGGACTTCGCGGACACCGACATGGCGGGGATCGTGCACTTCGCCAACTTCTTCCGCTGGATGGAGTCGGTGGAGCACGAGTTCTTCCGCTCCTTCGGGGTGCGGGTGCACGAGGCCAAGGCCTTCGGCTTCGTCCGGGCGCACGCCTCCTGCGACTACCAGCGGCCGGCCCGCTACGACGACGAGCTGCACGTGCGCCTGGTGGTCGAGAAGAAGACCACCAAGGCCCTGCACTACCGCTTCGAGTTCAGCGCGGCCCAGGAGGCCGGCGGCGCGCCGGAGCCCCTGGCGTCCGGTCGCCTCGAGGTGATCTGCGTGACCCGTGACACACCGGGCGGTCCGATCCGCTCGACCCTCATCCCCCCGTCCATCGCCGACCAGATCGAGGTCGCGTCGTGATCCACTCCGCTCTCAGCACCGCAACCCTGCTCATGCCCACCTCCAACGGCGCTGCCGGTGGCAGCAACCTCTGGCTCCTCTTCGCCCTCATGACCGTCGCCAGCTGGGGGCTCTACGGGATCTTCCTCCACATGGGACAGATGGGGATGAAGGACCCGGTGAACGGCCGCTACAAGGCGTTCCTCATGGTGGGGGTCGCCTACGTCCTCGTGGCGGTGCTCGCCCCCGCGGCGATGATGATCATCAACGGCTCCGACTGGAAGATGCCCTTCGACGGCTGGACGCGCTCGCTGATCGCCGGCAGCGTCGGCGCCATCGGGGCCTTCTGCGTGCTGCTCGCCTTCGGAGCCAAGGGCCAGCCCGCCGTGGTCATGTCGATCATCTTCGCCGGCGCGCCGGTCGTGAACGCGGTGGTGGGCCTGACCCTGCACCCGCCCAAGGGCGGCTTCAGCGGCATCTCCTGGCAGTTCTATGCGGGCATCGTGCTCGCCGCCTGCGGGGGCATGCTCGTCATGCTCTACAAGCCCGCGCCCGCGGCGGCGGCCGCGCCGGCCGCTGTCGAGCCCGCATCCTCGCAAGGCGCCGGGGGAGACTGACCCGTGGGGGCTGACCCGCTGCTGCGACTGGAGGGCGTGACCAAGGGGTTCGGGGAGGGCCCCGGCCGGACCGAGGTGCTGCGTGGCGTCGACCTCTCCCTCGGCGCGGGCGCCAGCGTCGCGGTGGTCGGTCCCTCGGGCTGCGGCAAGAGCACCCTGCTCAACATCGCCGGCGCCCTCGAGCCGCCCACCTCGGGTCGCGTCCTCTTCGATGGAGAGGACCTGACCGCCCGCGGCGCCGACGCCCTCGCGGCGTTCCGAGCCGCCTCTCTGGGCTTCGTCTTCCAGCATCACCACCTGCTGCCCCAGCTCACCGCGGTCGAGAACGCCCTGCTCCCGGCGCTGGCCGAGCCCGGCGGCTCGACGCCGAGCGACCTCCGCGACCGGGCCGAGTCGCTCCTCGAGCGCGTGGGGCTCAGGGACCGGATGGGCCACCGACCGGGCGCCCTCTCCGGAGGGGAGCGCCAGCGCGTCGCCGTCGTGCGCGCCCTGATCCTCGGCCCGCGCCTCGTCCTGGCCGACGAGCCCACGGGCTCCCTGGATGAGGCGCACGCCGAGGGGCTCGGGGATCTCTTGATCGAACAGGCCACCGAGGAGGGCGCGGCGCTCCTTCTGGTGACCCACTCCGCCGCCCTCGCGGCCCGCGCGGCCGAGACGGTGACGCTCCGCGAGGGACGCGTGGTGGAGACCGCGCCGGCCCGCTGAGCGCGATGGGTCCGCTGCGCCTCCTCCTCGCCGGCCTGCGGCACCAGGCCCGGGTTCACCTCGGCGTGATGCTGGGCGCCGCGGTGGCCAGCGGCGTGCTGGTGGGCGCCCTCGCAGTGGGGGACTCGGTCCGGTTCACGCTGGGCCAGCGCGCCGCGGCGCGGGTGGGCTCGGTGGACGCGGCCATTGCGGGCGGGGACCGCTTCTTCCGCGACGCCCTGGCGGATGAGCTCGCAGGGAGTGAGGCGGTGCGCGGGGCAGCGCCGATCGTGCAGCTCCCCGCGGTGGCGAGCACCCCCCGCGGGGACCGGCGCGTGCTGGACGCGCGGGTGCTCGGGGTGGACGCTCGCTTCATGGCCCTCGCGCCGGCGGGGCCCGCCGCCGCGACCGGCCCAGGACCCCGGGAGGCCTTCCTCGGGGCGCCCCTCGCCGAGCGACTGGGCGTCGCCGCGGGCGACACGGTGGTGCTGCGGGTGGAGCAGCCCAGCGCCGTCCCCCGGGACCTCGCCCTCTCGCCCGATGACAACACGGCGGCCCTGCGGGTCACCGTGAAGGAGATCCTCTCCGACGCCCGCTTCGGGGCCTTCGCCCTCGACGCTTCTCCGACGCCGCCGGCCAACGCGCTGGTGGATCTCGCCTGGCTCCAGGAGCAGCTGGAGCTCGGCGGCACGGCGAACCTCATGCTGCTGAGCCTCGAGGTGGAGGACCCGCTCGCGATGGAGCGCGCCACGGCGCGGCTCGGGGAGAGCTGGCAGCTGGCGGACGCCGCCCTCGAGGTCACCACCCTCGACTCGGGGGAGCGTGAGCTCTCGTCCACGCGCATCTTCCTGGACGAGCCGGTGGTGGAGGTGCTCGACGGCCTCGGGGTGGCGCCGCTCACGGGCGTGTTCACCTACTTCGTGGACTGGCTCCGCGTGGGGGGCGCGCCCGAGGGGGCGGGCCTGCCGTACTCCATGGTCAGCGCGCTCGGGCCGATTGGAAAGGGCGGAACGCCTGAGGGCGCGCTGCTCTCCCTGAGCCGCGGCATCCCCCGGGGCGGGCTGCGGCTCGGATCCTGGGCGCTCGCGGACCTCGCGGCCAGCGGCGTCGAGCTCAGGCCGCAGAGCGAGGTCGAGCTCGAGTACCACGTCGTCGACGCCTCGCGGCGCCTGGTGACCCGCAAGCACACCTTCGCCTTCGCGGGCGCGGCGCCCGAGGTCCCCGACGCCCTCGGTGAGCTCGGCCCCCTCGAGGGGACCGTGGCGGGGGAGGAGCTGATGCCGGACTTCCCCGGCCTCGCCGACGCGGACAGCTGCCGCGAGTGGGAGCCGGGCACCCCCGTGGACCTCGACGCCATCCGCCCCCAGGACGAGCAGTACTGGGACGACTTCCGGGGGACGCCCAAGGCGTTCATGAACCTCGACGACGCCCGCGAGCTGTGGGCCAGCCGCTTCGGCGCGCTCACCAGCGTTCGCTTCGACGCCGCCGACGAGGCCGCGGTGCTGGCGGGGATCCGCGCCGGGCTCGATCCGGCCCAGGTGGGGCTGTTCCTGGTGGACGTCGGCGGCGCGGCCCGTCGCTCGAGCGAGTCTCCCACCGACTTCGGCGGGCTCTTCATCGGGCTCTCCTTCTTCCTGATCGCGGCGGCCCTGTTGCTCACCGCGCAGCTCTTCTACTTCGGGGTCGAGGCCCGGGAGCAGGAGCTGGGACTCCTCGCGTCCCTCGGCTTCGCGCCGCGCCGGATCGTGCGGCTGCTCCTCGGAGAGGTGGCGCTGGTCGGCGGCGTCGGGTCGTTGCTGGGGATCCCCCTGGGGCTCGCCTACACCCGCGGCGTGCTGCGCGTCGTCGACGGGCTCTGGTCCGACGCGGTGGCGAGCCAGACCATCGACTTCCACGTGACCGGGGCCTCGGCCTTCGGCGGCGCGGCTGGCGCGCTCCTCGCGGTCCTCGCCGCCGCGTGGATCGGGCTGCGCCGGGCGGCGCGCCGCTCCCAAGCGTGCGCGCGCTGCTGACGGCGGTGCGCAA
>CAZEFP010000023.1:0-14490 GCA_964511565.1 uncultured Planctomycetaceae bacterium | reverse complement strand
GCCGGTGCATGGCCCGGAAGAGCTCGTTGGAGCCGGAGTCCAGGGACATCCGGATCCAGTCGCGCTCGTCGAGGAAGCCCACCACCTCCATGAGCCGGTCGCCGCGGCTCCCGTTGGTGACGATCGCCACCTGGAGGCCGAGGTCCTTCAGGAAGTCCACGAACCCCACGAAGCCGGGGTAGAGGGTCGGCTCGCCGCCGCCGATCAGGATCACCGACTTGAGCCCGCGCTCGCGCATGAGCTCGATGGACGCGCGCAGCTCGTCCTCGGCGAGGCGGTGCTTCGTGTTCAGCACGTCCCAGTCGATGCAGTGGGTGCACCGGTAGTTGCACGCCACGGTCAGGTCCAGGTTGATGGACACCGGCGCGATCGGCGGCATGGCCGGGGCCGGGGCGTTGGCCTCGCGTGCGGCCTCGACGGCGCGGCGCCACTCCACGTAAGCCTGGAGCGTCGGCGCCACCGAGGGCTGCCGCAGCTTGGCGGAGAAGTCGTGGATGGCGTGCTTCATGGGCGCTCTCGGGGGGGACGATCATAGGCGCCGGCGGCGGTCCGGGCGCCGCCGCCCCGCGTTTGTCGTCCCCGATGAATCAGGGCCGGACGACGGCGTGGGCCGCGGCGGCTGCCTCGAGCAGGGCGGCCCGGCGTGTGAGGTCGCCGGGCCGGGTCCAGGGGCAGGGGGCGCCGCTCCGGATCTGATGCACGAAGGAGGCGATCCGTGCGGTGAGCGGATCTGGCAGGGGCACCAGCGTGTCTGCGGCCCGCAGGGAGAGCGAGTAGTCCGCCGGATCGATGACCCGATCCGCGCGTCGCCCATCCACGGAGTACCAGGCGGCCCTCGGACCCGGCGCTGCGGTGCCATCGAACAGGGCTCGGACCTTCATGGCGCCGCGGGCGCCTTCGAGGAGCAGGACGATCTCCATCCGACTCCGATCGGGCTCCGTGACCTCGACGTCGACGGTGCGCTCCAGGTCCGGGCGCAGGGCCTGGGCGAGGCTGAGCGGGTGGGGGAGCGCGTCGCCGATCATCTGCAGCCCCGAAGACGCTGGCGTCAGGCCCATGACCAGGGTGCGGACCGGCTCCGCCCGCGGCCCGGTCGCGGCGGCGTGGGCATCGAGCGTCCAGGGCCACTGGGCGTTCACGCCCAGGACCAGTCCGGCGGCGATGAAGCGTGCCTCGAGGTCGGCGGCGGTCTCGCTCCAGCGCGGCTCGGGGCCCCAGAGGAAGGGCTTCTCGCAGAGCACGTGCCGCCCCGAGGCCAGGGCGCTCTCCACGTGGGGGAGGTGGGTGCCGGCGGGGCTCAGGACGCAGACGAGGTCCAGGTCGGCGGCGTCGAACTCCTCGGGGCAGGTCGTCCAGCGCGGCGGCGCGGCGCCGCTGACTCGCTCGACCTGATCCCCGACCTGCTCGGCGGCCTCGCGGGCGGAGTCGTCCGAGGTGCCCAGGACCATGGCGACCTCGACCCCCGACGCGGCGAGGTCGCGGGCCACGAAGGGGCCGAGGCCCTGGCGGACCCGGCGGGCGCCGACGATCCCGGCGCGCAGGAGGCCGCCTGCGGGGGTGTGGCCGCTCATCGGGCCGGGAGGTCCTCCGCGAAGAGGTCGAGGGTGGGGAGGTAGCCGAGGTGGTCCGCGAGGCGGAGCAGGGCCACCTCGGTCTTCATGTCGGGGATCCGCCCGTCCCGGCACATGGTGATGGCCTCGCCGAGGCTCACCAGGTGGACCTGCGACCATTCCTCCATCACCGTGCCGTCGCCGGTGGCCTCCCCCCGCTCGGCGAGGGGCGTCTCGACAGCGCAGAAGTAGAGCTTCTCATCGGTGGTGCCCGGACTCGCGAAGGTCTCGCCACCGAGCATCACGCAGGCCTCCGGGGCGACCTCGACGCCGGCCTCTTCCCGGGCCTCGATCACCGCGCGGGCCCGGAGCCCGTCGGGTCCGGGGGCGTCGTTGTCCTCCACGAGACCTGCGACCACCTCGAGGATCGAGACGTACTCGCAGGGGTCGGGGTGCACGAAGGTCTTGTGCTTGCGCAGATAGACGGGGCCGCGGGGCGCCTCCCGCAGCAGGACGCGCACTTGCCCCTCGTGCCGCTCGTAGAGCACGGCGACCACGGCGTCGCTGCCGGGGCGCTCGAGGACATCGCAGGGGTAGGGCGCGGACGCGCTGCCGTCCCCGTAGACGTTGCGGAGTACCAGCCGCCGGAGGGTGAGGAAGCCCTCGTCGCAGCGCGCCCCGTCCGTGCGGTCCTCCACGACCTCGAGCCCCAGCAGTGCCTTGCTATCCATGGGGCCCAAGGTAGTCGCCCGCGACGGATCGACCTACCGGGACCCCCCGATCCCGACGCCCCGCCCGAGCAGGGATCGAGGACGCGAGCGCCCTGGGCCTGCGGCAATGGCCCGCGGTGAGATCCGAGGCCCGGGTGAGGGACGGTCTGAGACGGCCGCTGCAGTGAATCGGGGGGATCCATCGTCGGACCGGGGTGGTCGGTAGACTATGGACCTGCGTCGCCTGCGCCACGCGGGCCCATCCTCCGCGGCAGCCCCGCTGCCATCCCCAAGGCCACCCCTCCAGCCGACTTCCCCAGCCGGCTCGATTCGTTGACCGACTCCCGCCCTTCGTTCCTGAACCCGACGGACACCTTCGTCCGCCGCCACATCGGCCCCGACGACCAGCAGGTCGGAGAGATGCTCGGCGCCTGCGGCGCCGATTCTCTCGAGGAGCTCGTCTCCCAGACGGTGCCGGCGGGCATTCGCCTCGGCCGTGACCTCGAGCTCGGGCCGGGGTTCGAGGACGGGAAGGGCGAGCAGCAGGCCCTCGAGGAGCTCCGCGAGATCGCCGGGAAGAACGTCGCCATGCGTTCCCTCATCGGCTGCGGCTACGCGGGCACCATCACGCCGCCCATCATCCAGCGGAACATCCTCGAGAACCCCTCGTGGTACACGCAGTACACGCCGTACCAGGCGGAGATCAGCCAGGGCCGCCTCGAGGCGCTGCTCAACTTCCAGACGCTGATCTCGGACCTCACGGGCCTGCCCCTCGCGGGAGCCTCGCTGCTGGACGAGGCCACCGCCGCGGCGGAGGCCATGGGAATGGCCTACAACGCATGCCGCCAGAAGAAGAAGCGCTTCTTCGTCAGCGAGGACTGCCACCCGCAGACCATCGCCGTCATCCGTACCCGCGCCGAGGCCCTCGGCGTGGAGGTCGTCGTGGGGGAGGCCCGCACCGCTGACCTCGACGACGTCTTCGGCGCCGTGGTCCAGTACCCGACCACCTACGGCACCATCGAGGACTACTCGGCCTTCTTCGAGCGGGTCCACGCGGCAGGCGCCCTCACGATCGTGGCCGCGGACCTGCTCGCCCTCACGGTGCTCCGCGCCCCCGGCGAGTTCGGCGCCGACATCGTGGTCGGCAACAGCCAGCGCTTCGGCGTCCCCTTCGGCTACGGCGGGCCCCACGCCGCGTTCCTCTCCACGTCGGAGAAGCACAAGCGCAGCCTGCCCGGACGCCTGATCGGCGTGAGCCGGGATTCTGCCGGTGGCCGTGCCCTCCGCATGGCGCTGCAGACGCGGGAGCAGCACATTCGTCGGGACAAGGCCACGAGCAACATCTGCACGGCGCAGGTGCTGCTGGCGGTCATGGCCGGAATGTACGCCGTCTACCACGGCCCCGACGGCCTGCGGGACATCGCGAACCGGGTCCATGGCATGACCGAGACCCTCGCCTCGGGCCTCCGGGCTGCGGGCGTCAAGGTCGCGGACGGCCCCTACTTCGACACCCTGCGCGTGCACGTGGACGACGCCGAGCGGATCCACGAGTCCGCGAGGAGCCACGGGTTCAACCTCCGTCCCATCGACGCCACCAGCGTTGGCATCACCCTGGACGAGCGCGTCACCTCCGAGGAGGTCGCGAGCCTGCTCGCCGTGTTCGGCGCCGGGGACCAGTCCGTGGTCGAGCACAGCGAGAAGGCCAGCCTCGGCTTCCCCGCTCCCCACGGCCGCACCAGCGCGTTCATGACCCACGAGGTCTTCAACGCCTACCACGCCGAGCACGAGCTGCTGCGTTACATCCACCGGCTGTCGGCCCGCGACCTCTCGCTGACCACGTCGATGATCGCGCTGGGCTCCTGCACCATGAAGCTCAACGCCACGAGCGAGATGCTCCCGGTGACCTGGTCGGAGTTCGGGGACATCCACCCCTTCGTCCCGGTGGACCAGGCCCAGGGCTACGCGGAGATGCTCCAGCGCCTCTCCCACGCCCTCGAGGAGATCACGGGCTTCGACGCCATCTCCCTCCAGCCCAACGCGGGCTCCCAGGGCGAGTACGCGGGGATGCTCTCGATCCGCGCGTACCACCGCGCCAACGGTGACGAGGGCCGGACGGTCTGCCTGATCCCGACCTCGGCCCACGGCACGAACCCCGCGTCCGCGGTGATGGCCGGCATGAAGGTCGTCGCGATCCGCTGCGACGACGACGGCAACATCGACGTCGAGGACCTGCGGGCGAAGGCCGAGAAGCACAAGGACGAGCTCGCCGCGATCATGGTCACCTACCCGTCGACCCACGGGGTCTTCGAGTCGGCCATCAAGGAGATCTGCCAGATCGTCCACGACAACGGCGGGCGCGTGTACATGGACGGCGCCAACATGAACGCCCAGGTCGGCCTGTGCCGCCCCGCCGACTTCGGCGCGGACGTGTGCCACCTCAACCTGCACAAGACCTTCTGCATCCCCCACGGGGGAGGCGGCCCCGGCATGGGGCCGATCGGCGTGGTGGCGGACCTCGCTCCGTTCCTGCCGAGCCACCCGCTCGTGGAGATGGGGGGTGAGCGCGCCTTCGGCACCGTCGCGGCGGCCCCCTGGGGCAGCCCGAGCATCCTGCCGATCTCCTACATGTACATCGCGATGATGGGGGCCAAGGGCCTGCGCCGCGCCACGGAGATCGCCATCCTGAACGCCAACTACATGGCGAAGCGGCTCGAGGGCAGCTACGACGTCCTCTACCGGGGCGAGAGCGGCCGCTCGGCCCACGAGTTCATCATCGACCTGCGCCCCTTCGAGAAGACCTCTGGCGTCGTCGCCGAGGACGTGGCCAAGCGCCTCATGGACTACGGCTTCCACGCCCCGACCATGTCCTTCCCGGTGGCGGGCACGCTCATGATCGAGCCCACCGAGAGCGAGACCAAGGCCGAGCTGGACCGCTTCTGCGACGCCATGATCTCGATCCGCGCCGAGATCGCCGCCATCGAGGCGGGCGAGGCTGACCGCGAAGACAACGTGCTCAAGGGCGCGCCGCACACCGCTGCGGCGGTGACCGGGACCACCTGGAACCGCGCCTACTCCCGCGAGCAGGCGGCGTTCCCCGCGGCCTGGGTCGCCGACTTCAAGTTCTGGCCCTCGGTGGGCCGTATCGACAACGGCTTCGGCGACAAGAACCTCATCTGCACCTGCCCCTCCGTCGAGGAGCTGGCGGAAGAAGAGGTGCCAGCGGCCGAGCCTGCGGCCATCTGAGCAACCGTCTCGGCGGGCAGCCCCCTCAGCGGTGCTGCTCGTCCGGTGCCGCCCCTCCGGCGCCGGTCAGTCCAGCCGCAGGTCGAAGGCCTCGACGAGGTCGTCGGACGTGTAGTCGAAGCTCGCGCGGAGCGTCTCGCCCCTGAGCTCCTTGATGCGCCCCTTCGAGTCACGCTGGATTCGAAGGGTGCCGGCGCTGAACTCGCCACCGGGCGCGAGCCGGTAGGAGGGGGCGGTGCGGCCGCCGTCGCTGAGGTACTCGGCGATCAGCAGCATCTGGTCGGCGCAGGCGGGGAAGCCGGCGTCGAAGCGGACCTTGGCGAACTCGACCATGAGCTCGCTGTCGGTGAACCACTGGTTGGCGAGGGTGGCGAAGGCCTCCTGGGGGGCCTTCAGGAAGAACTCGACGTTGCCCCGGACGTGGGACCGGTCGAAGCGTCGCTCCTCGTGGAAGTAGCGCGTCCACGCGGCGTCCCAGGAGTCGTCGGCCCCGTCCCAAAGCCCGAGCTCGCGGAAGCGCGCGCGGGTCGCGTCCCTGTCGAAGCCGCGGGTCAGCTCGTCGTGGAAGACGATCGCGTCGCCAGCGGCGCGCTGGAGGCCCTGGAACTTGCGGCGGAAGAGGTCCGGCCGGCGCCGCTGGCCGACGGTGTCGAGCATGTTGTGGGCTACCTCGTGGGCGAGACAGATCAGGTAGACGTCGGTGACCCCGCGCCGGGGCGAGTCGGGGCCGAAGCTGTTCTCACGCACGCCGAGGTCCATGGCGAAGATGTTCACGCCGCTGCGTCCCTTCACCCCCGGGTTCTTCGCGCCCGGGCCGACCCAGTCCGCGACGCCGATGACCTCCACGTCCCAGACGTCCGGGGGCATGGCGGAGAGGACCTGGTGCATGGCCTCGAGCTGGGCCTCGCTGGCCCTGGCGTTGTCCACGAAGACCACGCCGAGGTCCACGAGGAGCCGGGCGTAGCCCTCTGACTCCCCCAGGGCGCGCGCGACGCTCCTGCGGCCCTGCGCGGTGTCCGGCGCGGCGCTCTTCAGGACGACGGCGAACTGCCCGAACAGCGGGGTGCTGAAGGGGTCCGCCTCGGGGTCCCGCTGTGCCCGTCGCAGGGCGGCGGGGTGCTCCTTGGCGAGCTGCATGAGCGCGCGGAGGAGCTCCCTCCTGGCGGCGTTGGTCAGGAAGCCCCGCCCGAGATCGTTCCGGAGGGCCCGAAGGGCGCCGAAGACCTCGCCGCGCAGGGCCTCGTCGTCCTTGAGCGCGATGCCGAGCCGGTCCCCGTGGTCGGTGAGCGCGCGCTCCAGCCGCCCGATGTGGTCGGCGTGCCCCACGCCGCGCATCCACCAGACGGTCCCGTTCAGCCCGCCCGAGACGAGGTCGAGCACGCCGTCCTGGTCCACGTCCGCGAGCTCGGGGGTGGTGTTGTCCCGGATGAGCTCGCGCAGGTTGACCGACTGGCCGGTGGCGACGTTCTCCATCAGCGTCTTCGGGCCGAAGGTCGGGGGAGCGCCGGGCTCGCGGTGTTCGAAGAGCGCCACGTAGCCCCAGTTGACGCCCATGAGCAGGTCGAGGTCTCCGTCCCCCTCGAGGTCCACGAGTCGCGGCGCGGAGTTGTAGGCATCGCCCAGCTGGCCAATGCGCTCGGGAGCCTGGAAGTAGGGCCCCTTCGTGGCCTGTTGCCCGAGGGGGATGCCCCTCATCCAGCGCAGCGCCCCACCGAACTCGCCGGTGACGATGTCCAGGGTGCCGTCCCCGTCCAGGTCGCCCACGTCGAAGCGCGCCCCGCAGCCCTGGGGCAGTCCGAACTGGAAGTCCTCGGCGTCGAAGCGCCAGGCGCCCCGCTCCCCGCGGTTGAGGTACACGTGCAGCCGCCCGGCCTGGGTGCCCACGAACAGGTCCTCGAGCCCGTCCCCGTCCATGTCCGCGACAGCGGCGCCCGTGGAGCGCCCGCCCCACGCGGAGCGGCCGGCGGCCACCACGGGCTCGGGCTCGGAGAGTGCGCCCTGCCGGTCGCCGCGGCACAGCCAGACCTTGCCGTCGCCGGCGGCGATCAGCAGGTCGCGGGTGCCGTCACCGTCCCAGTCCACGTGGCGCGGCGTGGTCTGGCCCTCGAGCTGGATGGGGGAGCCCCCGGCCGCCAGCCGGGCCGCTGGCTCGAACGACAGGGTGGCCCGGGGGGCGGCGGCGGACTGGGCGGCGAGGAGGACGGAGATGGTGAGCAGGGGCATGGGGCGAGCTTCGCAAGGCGGCGGCCCACCTGCCACCCCCGCGCCCCATCAGGATGCCGCGTCGCCCCCTGGGGCCCGCCCAGAGCGCGCCAGCAGCAGCGTCAGGAGCACGGCCGCGAGGAGCGTCGGCCCCACCAGCCGAACGAGCCAGGGTTCGTTGGACCAGAACCCGGCCTGCCTCTCGAAGGCGCCGAGCACCAGGGGCAGGAGGATCAGGAAGAGCGGGAGCGCCCGGACCAGGTCCTGATTCCACTGCCTCCGGGCGACCTCGGGGGCGGGCTCGCTCGACCGCCGGCGCGCGGCGGATCGGAGCGCGAGGATTCCGAGGGCGACGGGCACGAGGTACCAGGAGAGGAACAGACCCCAGCCGAGGAGGCCGGCCAGGTCCTTGTAGGACGCGGAGCTCGACACCTCGCCCTGGATCATCGGGGAGGCGGGCTCGAGCATCAGCCCCAGCGCGGGGCCCAGGGCGAAGAGTCCCAGGGATGGGGAGGCGAGGGACGTGGCGGCCATGGCCGGGCGCGCGCCCCCTCGGGAGCGCACGGCGAGCAGCAGCAGGCACAGGAGGGTCCAGCACGCCGAGGCGTGGAAGAGGGCGGCCATGGGGACGGTGACCCAGCGCGGCGGTGAGCCCAGGCCACGTTCGACCTGCCGATCGAGGCTGGGGGACCGGCTGCCCTCGGGGACGTACGGGATCATGAGCTCCGGGGTCGGGCCACCGAAGCCGTACAGCACGACCTCCGCCATGGGCCGGATCGGGGCGACGTCGAGCCAGCCCTCATCGGGGGCGCCGCTCGCCACCTCCCACACCGTCACCGCGGCCTCGCGTCCCTCGGGGAAGATGTCCCGGGTGATGCCCGCATGGAGGCTGGGCAGCAGGCCCACCACCGCGAGCCCCGCAGCGACGCGCCAGGGAACGCTCGAGCGCGTGCTCCCGGCGGGTGGGGCGGCGAGCGACCTCGCCAGCTCGGGGCCCGAGTAGGCGGCGAGGGCGAAGATCCCGAGCGTCGCCCACCAGCTGTTGTGGACCCAGCCCCGGTCGATCATGGGCCAGATGAGGTTCCACCCGATCACGGCCAACAGCAGCCACTCGTATCCGCGTGGGCTGAGGGCCAGCGTCGTGGCCCGCCCTCGCAGCCGGCCGAGGAACCCGTGGCGCAGCTCGACGCATTCGTCCTCGAGGGCGTCGATGTCCCCGAACCGGCGCCGGGCCTCGGCCTGCGCCAGGTCGGGCTTCATGCCTTCGGCGATGAGCTGCTCGGCGAGCATCTCCACGTGGAGCTCGAGCTCCTCTCGTACTTCCGGATCGTTCGAGCTCATCGTGCACCTGCTCGGGTGAAGGCGGGGCAGGTGGGGAAGACGCAGCGCAGGACCAGGGCGATCGCGCCGGTCAGCTCACGCCAACGCTCGTTACGCTCCACGAGCTCGCCCTGGCCGCGGGACGTGATGGAGTAGATCTTCGCGCGCCGTCCGGACTCCGCCTTCCCCCAGCTGGACGAGAGGTAGCCGGCTTGCTCGAGGCGGTGCATGGCCGGATAGAGGCTGCCCTCCTCGATGAGGATGGCGCCCTCCGAGCGCTGCTCGATCCACCGGGCGAGCGCGTATCCGTGCTGCGGGATGCGGCTGATCCCTCGCAGGATCAGGTGCTCGAGGGTGCCGCGAGGGAGCTTGTTTCTGGAGTCCATGGGGACTGGGCGTGAGGGCGGGGCCGGTCGGACGACGAGGTGGACGGGCCGCGCACGGCCCTCGGAGGCGGAGCGTGGTCAGGGGGCCGTCTTGGCCGCGGCGGCCTCCCGGCGGGCGCTGCCCCCGGCCTTGAAGGCGGCGGCGGCGAGGGCGAGGGCCACGCCGAAGAGTCGGAGCGAGCTCCCTCCGGAGAGCTGGCCCTCGAACTGTGGCGCGGCGGCCGCGAACTGGGTGGACGAGATCACCGGCCCCTCGATGCGGTAGGTCGCCTCGTAGGTCTCCAGGTCGAGCGCTTGCGACGGCGAGTCGGCGTCCTCGAACTCGATGTCGGCGATCTCGGAGTTGACCTCGCTCAGCTGGCGCGTTCCGCCGATGGCGGTCACCAACCCGAGGAGGACGAGCGTGCAGGCCAGCTGCTCCGCTCGGCTCCTCTTGAACGCGGACCCGAGCCACACGAGGGCCGCGGCGAGGCTGACGATGAGGCCCAGGGCGAGGACCTCGTCGGCCCTGGCGATCGCGTGTGCCACCTCGGAGGGGGCGACCATGCCGGCGCTCGCGGTGAGCTCATGGTTGGCCGTCGAGATCGACAGGGACCGGAGGAAGGCCCCGACCGCGGCCGGGGTGATGACGAGGAGGAGGGGGCGGAGACTGCGTGCCATGGGGGGGGGAGGACTTGACTCTCTGGGCTACGGAGTCGACGCCGCTGGTGTCGCGGCAGGACGCCTAGTTCGCCTAGGTGTAGTATGCCTAGGCCAACTAGGTAACGAGTCCATGCGAAAAATCCGAGGTCCCTCCGTGGGGCTCGTCCCTGGAATGCGGAGAGCCGCTGACCCCTTGAGGGGATCAGCGGCTCTTGATGTCGGCTTGGCCGACCAGGGCAGGCGACGCTGTGTTCGGCGTCTCTCCGGTCAGTCCCGGAGGGTGATGACCACCCGGTCAAGGTCCCCGGTGAAGGGGAAGGGGGTGCCCCCGTAGCCGGGGTCCACCTGGGTGCCGGTGTCGAGCCCCACGTCAAAGGTCTCGGCCAGGGAGTAGGTGGCGAGGTGCATCCTCGGCATCTCGATGCGGTCGGCCTCCTCGCCGTTGACGAGGATCCGCCCGGTGCCCGCGAAGGGGCCGGTGCGCTCGAAGTCGAAGGTCAGCACGGTCTCACCCTTCGGGAGCGGGCCCGAGGTGAGGTGGTAGTGCACGCCGTCGAGGAAGTTGTAGTCGTAGTGCAGCGCGCCGTCCCTGAGGTACATGGAGTACCCGCCGGTCATGCCGCCGCAGGCCACGATGACGCCCTCCTCGGTACCGTCGAGATCCACGGTGGTGGTGATCTTGTGGGAGCGGTCCTTCACGGGCGCCGAGGCCTTCTCCGCGATGCGGAAGGCGCCGGGTGCGTAGTAGACGAACTCCTTCTGGTCGCCGAACAGCCGGTCCTGCTGCTTGCCGAGGCGGGCGATCATGTCGTCGTAGAGCGGGTAGACGTTGTTGGCCCAGGCCTCCTCGTCGAACGCCTCCACGAGCTCGGCGAGCTTCTCGGGGTACTCGTCCGCGAGGTTGACGCTCTCGGAGAAGTCCTCGGCGACGTGGTAGAGCTCCCACTCGTCGTCCTCGAAGGGCAGGACGACGTTGGTCTCCCAGGGCATCCGATTGCCGTGGATCGTGACCGCCTTCCAGCCGTCCTCCCAGATCGCCCGGTTGCCGAACATCTCGTAGTACTGGCGCTGCTTCGCGTTGGGGGCGTCCGCGTCGTCGAACGAGTAGTTCATCGGGACGCCGGTCATGGGCTGCTGAGGGACCCCGTGGTACTCGTCGGGGACCTCCACGCCGGTCGCCGCCAGAATGGTCGGCGCGATATCGCTGATGTGGTGGTACTGGGAGCGGATCTCGCCCTTGGCCTCGATGCCGTTGGGCCAGTGCACCACCAGCGCGTCCTGCTGCCCGCCGCGGTGCTCGGATTGCTTGAAGTACTTGAACGGCGTGTTGCCCGCCATCGCCCAGCCGGCGTGATAGTGGGGGTAGGTGTCGGCCTGACCCCACCGCTCCAGCGCGCGCATGTTGGCGTCAAACGGCGTCTGCATGCCGTTGAGCACGTACGTCTCGTTGAACGTCCCGGCGAGGCCGCCCTCGCCGCTGGCGCCGTTGTCGGAGGTGACGAAGATCAGCGTGTTGTCCAGCTCACCGATCCGCTCCAGGGTCTCGACCACGCGGCCGATCTGCGCGTCGCAGTACTCGAGCTGGGCGGCGAAGACCTCCATCTGGCGGGCGTAGAGGCGCTTCTCGTCGGCGTTGAGCGAGTCCCACGCGGGGATCACGTCGAGGCGTTCGCTGAGCTGGGTGTCCGCGGGGATGATGCCGAGGCGCTTCTGGTTCGCGACGATCTCCTCGCGCACCTTGTCCCAGCCCTGGTCGAACTTGCCGCGGTATCGGTCGATGTACTCGGCCGGTGCGTGGTGCGGCGAGTGCATGGAGCCCGACGCCCAGAGCATCATGAACGGCAGCTCGGGCTGCAGGGACTTGTGCCCCGTGACCCACTCGATGGCGCGGTCCGCGAGGTCATGGTCCAGGTGCTCGGAGACCCGGTGGGGCTCGGGGTGGTGGTCGTTCCACATGACCGGCACGAACTGGTGCACGTCGGCGGCCATGAACACGTAGGAGTGCTGGAAGCCCTCGTCGCTGGGCCAGCGGTCGAAGGGGCCGACCTGCGAGACCTCATAGAGGGGCGTGTGGTCCCACTTGCCGATGGCGTAGTTCACGTACCCCGTCTCCTCGAGGTAGTTGGCCACGGACTTCGCGGTGGGGGGCACCATCGCGTTGTAGCCCGGGAAGCCCATGGCCGTCAGTGCGTGGCTCCCGAGCCCGATCGAGTGCGGGTTCCGGCCCGCCATGAGGGTGGCGCGCGAGGGCGAGCACAGCGCGGTGGTGTGGAAGTTGTTGTAGCGCAGGCCGCCGGCGGCGAGCCGGTCGATGTTGGGGGTCTCGATCAGACCCCCGAAGGCGCCCAGGTGGGCGAACCCCGTGTCGTCGAGCAGGAAGATGACGACGTTCGGGGCGCCCTCGGGAGGGCGGGTGGGCTCCGGCCACCACTCGACGGAGTTCTCGTAGGAGCGGTCGATCGTGCCCCCGAATTCGGGGGCAGCGGGACCACCGCTGTTCAAGAACTGGCAGCCGGCGAGCGTGGTGGCGAGGAGTACCGTTCCGGGCAGGAAGCGCATGGCAAGTGCAGGTGGGGACGGCCGGGGAGGTCCCGGAGCGAATTTGAGGGGGAATACCCTACCCGATGATCGGGTTGGCCACGATTCAATTAGCGGACTTTTGCGGTGCGCCGATGCCCTCAGGTCGCTCCAGGGCGTCTCCTGTCCCCCCGGGGACGGGGCGTCCGCCTCAGCTGAGACGCGCCAGCTCGTCTCCCCAGTCGCCACCCAGGATCGGGTAGCGGCACCAGGTCTTCGGGTCGAGGCTCTCGTCGTCGAGGTGGAACGAAGGGGCGATCCGTTCCCGCTTCCACTGGTTCCGGACCCAGAGGCCGAAGAAGCGCCGGATCCATCCGATCAGGTCCTCTCTCGGGTGATCGGGGAACCTCGTCGCGAGGGCCTCGAGGACGGCCTGCGGGGCGAGGCGATCCCGGATGTAGAGCTCCTCGATCCCGTCCAGCACGTCATAGGGCATGAGGTCGTCCTCGTCTCGCTGGACCGCGGCGGGCGGGCGGAGCTCCGCGGTCGGTCGCTGGTCCGTGATGACGCTCAGCTCGGGGCGCGGCGCGGCCCCGCTGGGGCCGCGGACCTCCATCCAACGGAGCCAGGCGAGGACGAAGGTCTTGTCCACCCCGGAGATGGGGGCGAGGCCGCCGCTCGAGTCGCCGTCCATGGTGGTGTACCCGACCGCCGCCTCGGAGCGGTTGCTGGTGGCCACCAGGATCGCTCGGGCCTCGTTCGCGAGTCCCCATATGGAGGGGCTACGGATCCGGGCCTGGAGGTTCTGCAGGGTCAGGTCGTCGCGCTCCCAGTCGAGGGCTCGGCCCAGGGCAGCCTCGAGCGCCGCCCGGTAGGCCTCGAGCATGGGCTGCACGTCGAGCACGAAGTAGCGCGCACCCAGGGAGCGGGCCGTGCGCTCGGCGGCGTCGCGCGTCACCGGCCCGCTGTTCTCGGTGGGCTGGTACGCGCAGGTGAGCAGCTGGGCCATGAAGGGCCGGTCCGCGTCGAGCCCCAGGCGCGCGGCGAACGCCGCGGGGCCGAGCTCGTCGCACCCCAACCGGACCATCTCCGAAACGAGGACCGCGCAGGTGGCCGAGTCCGCGCCGCCGGAGAGGGAGACCACGTAGCCGGTGCTCCTGGTCTTGCGGGCATAGTCGAAGAGCGCGAGGCCCACCATGCGGGTGAACTCCTCGTACGCGAGCTCGGTCGAAGGGGCCTGCTCCCATTCCGGCCGTCGCACTCCCTCCGACTCCTTCCCGGGCCCGGCCCAATCGAACTCGATGGCGTCGGGGCCGGCCGGGCTCGTGGGTACCTCAAGGTACGCGGTGGCCACCTGCACCTCGCAGTAGCTGAAGCGGGGCGTCATGGCGCGCAGCTCGCCGCCGGCGGCGATGTAGGAGCCGCCGTCGTAGAGGGCTCGCCCGGCCTCGTTGCCGAGGAGGTTGGCGTAGAGGTACACCACGCCCAGGTCGCCGGAGCTCTCCTCGATCAGGGACTCGCGCACGGCGCGCTTCCCGAAGGCGAAGTGGCTGGCGCTCGGGTTGAGGATCGCCTGGGCCCCCCGCTCCGAGAGTCGCTTGCCCGGACGATCCGCGACCCAGGCGTCCTCGCAGATCTCGAAGCCGAAGCGCAGCCCGCCCACGTCGAAGAGGACCTCGCCGATGGGGACGTCGCTTGAACCGTCACAGGTGGAGAGGCCCCGCGCGTCGTGGCGCTCCACGACGGCCCTCGGCCAAGGGCGGAACCAGCGGGGCTCGTAGTGGATCCCGTCCCCCGCGAGGTGCTGCTTCGCCGCGAAGCCCGCGAGTCGGCCGTCCACCATCACGGCGGTGGCGTTGTGGAGCTGCCCGTCGTGCAGCAGGGGGAGCCCGGCGGTGACCACGAGACCGCGCGAGTGGG
>CAZEFP010000022.1:0-14912 GCA_964511565.1 uncultured Planctomycetaceae bacterium | reverse complement strand
TGCACCCTCGATTGGCTTCAACAATCGCCCCAGCGGGAGCGGTTCCGGGTCCTGGGTGAGAGCGAGGAGCCGGGGCTCTTGCTCTGTGTCGTTCCAGGTCCGGGAGATCAGGACCGCTCGAAGTGAGGTGCGGGTCCAAACAGCGAGGGCGACCCGCTCGGCCGCTGTGCCCCTGATCCACTGTCCTGGCCGAGCTGGCCAAGGCCCGCCCCGTGGGCCGAGGCGATGACGGATCGAATCGAACGGCGCCAGGGCCCACGGGCTCTGCCGGATCATGGTTCTGCTCCAGCTCCCACAAAGGACCCCTTCGCGCGCGTGGGGCCGTCGGGAGCCCTGACTAGACTGGAGCCACTGCCATGCCCTCACGCTCCCGGCTCATCGACCGCGTCCCCCCTGGTCTTGGCTGGGACCTCCTCGCCTGTGGCCTGCTCCTTGTGGCCGCACTCCTGCTGCGTCTCCAGGGCCTCGACGCGCTCCTGCCCCATCACCCGGAGGCTGACGCCTGGATCGTCGAGCAGACCATTCGGCTCTCCGATGCGGAGGTCTCAGGAGAGACCCGGCAGGCCATTCAAGGGAAGTACCCCCTGCTCCTGGCAGACGTGGTCCGCGCCATCGACGGAGACCAAACGAGGGCCTTCGACGCGAACCGAACCCCGGAGGAGCACCGCGCCGCGGCGAGCGCGCCCTTCCTTGCCGCTCGGAGGGTCCTGGCGCTGCTGTCGGCTCTCGCAGCTCCCCTGACCTATCTGCTCGCGCGGACCTTCATGGAGCGCCCCGCGGCCAGCCTGGCGGGTGCCTGGGTCGCCACCTCGCTGCTCCACGTCTCACTCTCCGTACAGGCGCGGCCCCACGCGCCGCTCGCCACGTTCTGCGTCCTCACTCTCCTCCTGGCCATCCAGGCCGCCCGATCCCGCGGACCGTGGTGGCTGATCCCGCTGGCGCTCGCATCCGCCTTCGCCACCGGGACGCTCCAGAGCGGGGCGCTGACGATCTTGCCAGCGTTCCTGGCGACGGCCCTCGTCATCAAGCGCCATCCGCGGACCGGGGCTGTGGCAGCCACCATCAGCGCGCTGCTCGCGATAGGAATCCTGCTCCGCGCCTACCCCATCGACATCGGCGCACACGCGGGCGCAGCGCGGCCCCAGGCTCCCATCCCAGAGGAGGTCGTCGCCGATGAGGTCGTCGCCACCATCGAACCCGAAGGGATCGGAGAGGAGCCGACGACCATCCGGCTCCACACCCACAGGATCCAGCTCGATCGGTTCAGGGGCCGGGGAGCCCTCGTCCTCGCGCAAGCCCTCATCAGCAGTGACCCCCTGCTCGCCCTGCTCGCCTCCCTCGGAGCGCTCGGGCTGCTCCGCAAGGGCAAGTGGCGCCCCACCACTCCGGAAGGCTGGATCCTTGCCTCCTTCGCCATCCCGTTCGCCGCCTGCTTCGCTGCCTACGATCTTTCCCACCCCCGGTTCTTCGTCCCGCTCCTGCCGCTCGTGGCGTTGTTCGCCGCACATGGCCCCGCCCGGCGCCTGGCAGCGTGGGGGTTCCTGATCCTGTCCTTCACCACGGCTGCGCGCTTCGCGTGGCTGAGGACTCAGCCCGACTCCCTGGAACGGACGGCGGAGTGGATCGTGCGAGAAGCCGCTGAGGAGCCAACCCTCGTCCTCGCATGGCGGTCCCTACCATTGATCGAGGGCCGGGATGAACTGGTCGAAGAAGATGCCTGGTCCCGCTCCACCTGGGAGCGATACCAGCTGGGGGCGAGGAACGGGGATCTCCACGCCGAGGCGCCCACGAGATTCCTCAGCGTGAAAGAGGGCCTCGCGGTCTCACGGGGTCAAGAGGGAGCGGCGCTCCTCGCCGCGCGCCTCGGCGACCCGGCGGTCACCTTCGTCGCGGCCGCCGTGGAGCCCCTCCTGGACGACGAGCGTTCCTGGAACTCCATCGCGATGCAGGAGCAAGTGCTCGCCGGCGCCGGTGCCCGGCCCGTCGCCAGGATCCCTGAGAGTCCATGGACGGCCCCTGGCCCCTATCCGACCCTGACCCTCCGAGGATGGAGTGCCCTGGAGGTCTGGCGCCGGCGCTGCCTCGGCCCGCAGATCGAGATCCATCGCCTCCCTCGCCGGTGAGGACCGTGGGGCCCGGCTTGGGGTTCTCGAGGGCCCCCAAGCTCGAAGTGATCCAGGGGGGGCAGCAACCCTGATTCCAGGCACTTCGCAGGGGTCTGCGCCGTGCTATTCATGTTCTGGGGCGAGACTTCCGACCTAGCCTCCTGCGGGCCCCGATCCACCGCCCAAGACGAGCGGGACGCCCTCGTCACCTCGATCACGATGTTTCGCCTGCCAGCCTCACTATCGATCGCCCTGACGGCCCTCGCCGTCGCCTCCGCCGCCCTCGGCCAGGCGCCTCCGGGGTACTACGCCAGCGTGGACGCCACCGACGGCGCCACCCTTCGAGCCACCCTCCACCCGGTGATCGACGACCACGTCCGCTTCCCGTACACCTCGGGATCCACGGACACATGGGACATCCTCGAGCTGGCGGACGAGGACCCGGCGCTCGCCTCCAGCATCCTCGACGTCTATCGCAACGCGAGCTACGCGAAGCAAGGGGGAGGGAACACCTTCTACAACCGCGAGCACTCCTGGCCGAAGTCCTACGGCTTCCCCGCGGACGGCAGCACCAACTACCCCTACACCGACTGTCACGCGCTGTTCCTCTGCGACTCCGGGTACAACTCCTCGCGGAGCAACAAGCCCTTCGGGATCTGCTCGGCGAGCTGCACCGAGAAGCCCACCGACCTCAATGGGAGCCAGGGCGGAGGCAGCGGCACTTACCCGGGGAACAGCAACTGGACCTCGGGGTCCATGTCGAGCGGGACCTGGGAGGTCTGGCACGGCCGGCGCGGTGACATCGCGCGGGCGCTTTTCTACATGGACGTCCGTTATGAGGGCGGGACCCACGGCACCACCGGGGTGAGTGAGCCCGACCTGATCCTCACCGATGACGTCGCGCTGATCGCGGGCTCGAACACGGGGTCCAACGAGTCCGTCGGCTACATGGGAATGCTCGCGGTACTCCTGCAGTGGCACCTCGACGACCCGGTCGACGCCACCGAGCAGAACCGCAACGAACAGGTCTACGCCTACCAGGGCAACCGCAACCCGTTCATCGATCACCCCGAATGGGTCGCCTGCATCTTCTCCGGGTCCTGCGGGTCCGATACGACCCCGCCCCTCGCCCCCACCGGGCTCTCCTCCCTCCCAGGCGATACCTCGGTCTTCCTCGACTGGTCGGACAACGCAGAGTCCGACCTCGCGGGGTACCGAATTTACCGCTCGGACACGGCTGGAGGCCCTTACACCGCCCTTCAGGGCGGTCTCCAGGCCCCCTCCTTCTTCCTCGATTCCACCGTCGTCAATGACTCCACCTACTACTACGTGGTGACGGCCGAGGACGCCTCCGGTAACGAGTCAACCGAGAGTTTCGAGGTGAGTGCCACGCCGACCGCCAGCGCAGGTGGCGTCACCGTGAACCAGCGGGCGATCTTCATCTCCGAATACGTGGAAGGTTCGTCCTTCAACAAGGCGATCGAGGTCTACAACGCCACCCACGAGACGGTCGACCTCGCCGACCTTGAGCTGCGCAAGTACGTCAACGGAAGCTCATCACCGTCCAGCGCCACCCTGACCGGGTCGCTCCCGCCCTACGGTGTGGCGGTCTTCACGAGCGACAACTCCGGGGCGGCGGACCTCGTGGCCGACCTGACGAGCCGGGGAGTCCCGTACACGACCCTGTCGCTCCTGACCTTCAACGGCGACGACGCCTTGGCCCTCTGCGAGGTGGGCGGAGATGTCCTCGACATCATCGGAGAGATCGGGCTGGACCCGGGGACGGCCTGGGGTAGCGGCTCGATCACGACCCAGAACGACACCCTCCGACGCAAGGCCTCGATCATCTGGGGCGACACGGACGGCAGCGACGCCTTCGATCCGGCGAACGAGTGGGATGGCTTCCCCGAGGACGACTTCAGCGGGCTGGGAGCCCACGACGGCCCCCTGCACCTGCAGGTCACCTGCGGGACCACGACCCACTCCGGCGGCGTCCACGCCACCCTCGGCGCGGCCGGGAGCTCGGTCGTGGGAACGAACGACCTGTCCCTCACCGTGGCCTCCCTTCCGGCGACCGGTACGACCGCCTACATCTTCAATGCGCGCTTCGCTCCGGGGCAAACGGTCACGACCGTGCCCAACCCGGCTCCGGCGGGTGGACCGGCTGCGTCCGGCGACATCTGCATCGCGGGCGGCACGTTCGGGCGGCACGTGTTCGGGAGCGACATCTACATCGGCACGTCCGGCACGTTCACCATCTCCGTGGACCTCGACGACATCCCTCACCCCGACGGCCTCGGCGGCTACGGGGTCGCAGCGGTCGCTGGCGAGACCTGGTACTGGCAGTGCTGGTACCGGGACCAGAGCGCCGGCGTGGGCGCGAGCAACTTCACCGAGGCCATCGCGATCACCCTCCAGTGACCCCCTTGGGCGGGGCGCACGATAGGAAGGCTGGGGGGCCAGGGGGGCCTCAGCCCGGCAGGTGTACACTCGCGCCGGACATCCCCCGGCCATACCCGCCTTCCCATGACGCCGCCGCCCACCGGAGATTCAGCCCAGGAGCCCCAGGGGGCGGGTGACGGCACGGTCATTGGCTCGATCCACGGCCTCGGTCAAGCGCCGGACGGGGTCCTCGAGCGAGTGGGCGATGACATCGGGCCCTACCGGATCCTCTCCAGGCTGGGAGAGGGCGGGTTCGGCACCGTCTTCCTCGCGGAGCGCCGGGAGCCGTTCGTCCAGCGCGTCGCCCTGAAGGTGGTCAAGCCCGGCATGGACTCGCGCGCGGTCATCGCGCGCTTCGAACAGGAGCGCCAGGCCCTCGCGGTCATGGATCACCCGGGTATCGCACGGGTGCTGGACGGGGGCCTCACCCCCCAGGGTCGCCCGTACTTCGCGATGGAGTACGTCAAGGGCGACACGATCACCGACTACTGCGACGCCCGCCGACTCTCGCTCCGCGACCGCCTGCGCCTCTTCGAGAAGGCCTGCGAGGCGGTCCAGCACGCACACCTCAAGGGGCTCATTCACCGGGACATCAAGCCCACCAACGTGCTCGCCTTCGACAGCGAGGGCGGCGAGCCCGACCTGAAGGTGATCGACTTCGGGGTGGCCAAGGCCGTGAGCCAGCCGATGACGGCCAAGACCCTGTTCACCGAGCTGGGCCAGATGATCGGGACACCGGAGTACATGAGCCCCGAGCAGGCCGACCCTGGCCTGGGAGACATCGACACGCGGAGCGATGTCTTCTCCCTCGGCGTGCTGCTCTACGAGCTCATCGCCGGCGCCACGCCCTTCGACGGCCAGACGCTGCGCTCCAAGGCCTACGGGGAGATCCAGCGCATCCTCCAGGAGGACGACCCGCCGACCCCGAGCGCGCGCATCTCGACGATCACGACCAAGGACTCGGACCTGTCCTCGAGGATCGCCAGGGCGCGCGGACTCGAGGTCCAGGACCTCGCTCGCGAGCTGCGCTCGGAGCTCGAGTGGATCCCCCTCATGGCGATGCGCAAGGAGCCCCAGCTTCGCTATCAGACGGCGCTCGAGTTCGCCGCGGACGTCCGCAACTACCTGGAGGGGCGCCCCCTCGTCGCGGGCCGGGAGGCCCCGTCCTACCGAGCGAAGAAGATCCGCCGGCGTCACCGAGGGCTGGTCATCGGAGCGACGGCGGTCTTCGCCGCCACCCTGGCCGGGCTGGCCCTGACCACCTGGCAGTGGCGGGAGGCCGTGAGCGAGCGGGCGCGGGCCGTGGGCGAGGCCGAGCGCGCCGACTCCCTCGCGCGCGACGCCCGCGCCCGGCTCGACGACCTCCAGCAGGTCTCCTCCTTCCAGGCGCAGATGCTCCGCGACCTCGACATCACGCGCGCCGGCTCCGCCCTGATGGCCGACCTGCGGGCCCGCTACGGCGACGCGCTCGAGGGAGTCGCCCTGAGCGAGGAGGAGCGGCTCGCGCGGCGGGACACCTTCCAGCTGGCCCTGTCGCGGGTCAATGCCACCGACGTCGCGGCGGGGATGATCGACCGGAACATCCTGGAGCGTGCGCGCGTGGCCGTGGAGTCCGACTTCGACCGTCGTCCTGCGGTCGGCGCCCAGCTCCTCAGCGCGATCGGCGAGGTCTACTCCTCGATTGGCCTGGCGGAGGAGGCCCTGCCGCTCTTCGAGCGCGCACGCCAGACGCGCGTGGAGCTGCTCGGTCCGGACCACCCGGGCACCTTGCAAGTGAGCGCCAGGGTGACGCTCGGACTGCTGGAGTTGAATCGCCTCGAGGAGGCGGAGGCCATCCTGCTGGACACCCTGGAGCGACGGCGCCAGGTCTCCGGACCCGAGCACCGCGAGACCCTGGTCGTGCTGGCCCAGCTGGGCTCTCTGCGCCAACGTCAGGGACGCTTCACCGAGGCCCGTGACCTCCTCACCGAGGCCCTCGACGGGTTCCGCAGGGTCTCCGGCGACACGAGCCCTGCTACGCTGTCGGCCCTCTCCAGCCTCGGCCTCCTGTACGCGGAGCTCGGGGAGAGCGAGAAGGCCGACCGGTTCATCCGCGAGGCGCTGGCCGCCCGTGAGGAGGCGCTCGGTTCGGATCACCCCGACACCCTCGCGAGCCGTTCGAGCCTCGCGTTCCTCCTCAGCGAGCGCGGCGAGAACGAGGAAGCCGAGGCGATCTTCCGAGGACTGCTCGACGACCTGCGACTCCTCCATGGAGAGGACCACCCGGCCGTTCGCGATGCCCTGGGGAACCTCGCGGCGATCGTCGGGAGGTCCGGCCGTCTCGAGGAGGCCGAGCCGCTCTTCCGCGAGTCCGTCAAGCGGACGCGCAGGGCGATGGGCGAGGATCACCCGGACACGATCCTGCAGGAGGGCAACCTCGCCACCTTGGTGGCCCTCCTCGGGAACGACGCCGAGGCCCTCGAGATGTACCGCGAGGTCCTGTCGAAACTGGTCCGGGTCATGGGAGAGGAGCACCCGCTGACCATCGGCTTCACCGACAGCACCGGAGCGCTCCTGCGCCGGATGGGGCGCCTCGACGAGGCCCGGACGTACTGCGTGCGTGCCCTCGAGCTTCGCCGCGCCGCCCTCGGACCGGAGCACCCGGCGACGCTGACCTCGGTCTGCCACCTCGGCCAGCTGCTCGTGGACGTGGGCTCCGACGCCGAGGCGGTGGAGCTGCTGGAAGGCGTCGAGGGAGCCATGGAGCGAGCCTTCGCCCAGGGGGACCGAAGCCGGCTCGGGAAGTGGGGTTACACCCTGGGGCACGCGCGGGCTCAGATCGCGCAGGATCCGGAGAGCAGGGCCGCAGCCGAGGAGACCCTGGCAGCGGCCTACGCCATCCTCGACGAGACCACCGGCCGCGACGGATCGGATACGCGGGCGTGCGCCGCCGCGCTGGCAGCGCTGCACGGGAGGTGGGCGGAGGCCTCGCCGGAAGGCGGCCATGCCGCCGAGGCCGAGCGCTGGCAGGCGCTCGCACGCGACCAGCGGCCCTGAAGGAAGCGAGGCCACCGCCCCCACCGGTCCATCACCCCGGCCCCTTGAGCCTCGGCGTGGGCCAGCCGGGCGCCGCCGGCTACTCCAACGCGTGCTCGAGCGCGTCGCGGACGAGGCTCAGCACGTGGTCATCGAGCAGACGGAAGTAGACGTGCCTCCCGGCGCGCCGCCTGGCCACGAGCCCGGCGCCCTCGAGGAGCTTCATGCGGTGAGAAACCGTCGAGAGGGGCTCGTCGAAGACCGCGGCGATCTCGCTGCCGCAGGCCTCGCCCTCGCTCAGGAACGCGAGCGTCCTGAGCCGGCGCTCGTCGGAGAGCGCCTTGAACAGGGCGATCGCGCCGCGAAAGGCCCGCTCGGGGACCTTGGCGGGGCTGCGCTCGACGTGCTCGTCTGGACCGCAGTGGGGCTCATGGGTGGGGACGTCTTCGTGTGCCATCGGGCAACAGCATGACGCATCCGAAGTCCCGGAGTTGCTCGATTGCACAAGTGGCGTACTGGTTGAGGAGGATCCGGGGCACAGCCTTGCCGCCCGATCGCGCAGCGCCCGGGAATGCGGGCCCCTCGACGAGCGGAACGCCGGCGGCCGACCCGGTGGAGCATCGAGCGGTCCCCTCTCCCTCCTGGGCTCGAGTCCACCGCGGATCCGGCGGCTGCTGCTGAACAGGGAGCGCGGACGCCGACCGAAGTCGACGTCCGCGCCGTGGTTCCCCACATCCTGCCCCGGGGACGAACCCGGGGCCGGTCAAGGGCCGGGGCCTACTGAACCCGCAAGAAGAGATGGTCGATATCGACCCGCTCCCGCCCGCGGCGACCGCTGGACTGGTCGGAGTCCTTCACGCGAACGCGGATCTCTCCGCCGCCGTGGGACGCCACCGCGAGGCCCGACTGATAGCCGGCCGCTGAGGTCGACGAGTCGATGACCACGGAGGTCGGGAGCCAGGAGCTGCCACCATTGGTGCTGACCTCGAACAGGAACGACTCGCCATCCCCCGCGTCCACCATGGACCCCATCACGAAGAGGGAGACCTGACCGGCAGGCGCGCTGATCAGCCAGACGTGAGAGCCGTAGCTGTAACGGTTGGCCGGCTTCCCGCCGCTCTCGCGCTCGGTCAGCGACTGGACCACACCGTCCGCCGACAGGACGTCGGCGTAGGTCCCGGAGATCGCACCGGCACCCGCCTGCTCACCGAAGGGCACCACGTCCGCTGTCCCGACCGAGAAGGTCGTCGCCGTGGCGACGTTCGACCAATCGGAGGAGCCCGAGCTGTTGAAGGCGCGGATCCGGTAGCGGTATTCGGTGTCGGGCTGCAGGCCGCCGTCCGTGAACGACGTGCTGTTGGCGGCCAGGCTGCCAGCGATGGTCGACCAGCTGGCGCCGTCAGGGCTGCGCTGCAGCTCGAACCCGTCCTCGCTGCTGGAGCCGTCCGACCACGAGAGCCCGATCTCGGAGGACGAGGTCGGGGCCGCGACGAGGCCGCTGGGTGCACCCGGCGGCAGGCCGGCGCCGACGCCGGTCACCTCGAAGTAGAGGTGATCGACGAAGATGCTGTCGAGGCTCCGGTTGCCGGCGCTCCGGTCCGTGTCGATGACCCGGACATAGACCGTGCCCACCATGGCCGCCGGCAGGGTCGCCGACTGGTAGACCTCCGAGGGGCCGGTCTTGGTCACCGTGAACATCGTCTGCCAGCTCTGCTGGTCCTGGGAGACCTCGACGCGCCAGGCGTCACCATCCGAGGAGTCCGTGCGGTAGGCGTTGGCGTGGAAGGACAGGCCAGAGCCCGCCGGCAGAGAGAACTGCCAGCGATGCTCGCCGCGGCTCGTCCGGTTCGCCGGCTTGCCGCCGCTCTCGCGCTCACGGAGCGTCTGGTAGACGAGGTTCGCCGTGCGGGTGGCCGCGGCCGTCCCTGTCACGGTGCCGACCACCGGCACGTCTGCCTGGGCGACGGCGATCTCCGTGGACCCGAAGGTCGTCGTGGCCTGGGCCACGTTGGAGGCCCCTGAGTCGCCGGCGCTGTTACGCGCGAAGACCCGGTACTGGTAGGTCGTCCCCGGGGCCAGCCCGCTGTCCGTGGCGGACGTGGCGTTGGCCGGGGCGCTGAGGGCCGCCGTCCAGTTGACGCCGTCCAGGGAGCGCTCCACCTCGAAGCTGTCCTCGGAGCTGGAGTTGTCGCTCCAGGAGAGATCGATCTCGTTGGCCGTCGGGTTCCCGGCGGTCAGCCCGCTGGGCGCGTCCGGGACCGTGAGGACCTGCACCGTGATGTAGTCCGTCCTGGAGAGCGCGTCGGATCCACCCGGTCCCGTGACCGAGAGCGACACCGTGTAGGTGCCCGGCGCGGTGTAGGTGTGCACCGGCGCGCTGACCGTCGCCGAGCCGCCGTCACCGAAGTCCCAGGCCCGTGTGTCGACGGAGCCGCTGGACTGGTCGGTGAACGCCACGTCGAGGGGAGCGAAGCCCGTGAGCGGCGTGGCCACAAAGCCGGCCACCGGGGCGGCCGGGGGGCCGGCCGTCGCGCCGGTCACCACGAGGGCGTAGTCCGCGTCCGTGGCGCCGGTCTCCACGTGGGTGTCGACGAGCACCTCGGTGGCGATGACCTCCACGCTCCAGGCCCCGGCCTCGGGGTTCTGCACGTAGACGTTCTCCACGGTGTCGATCGCGTTCGCGCTCCCACCCGGGCTGGACCACATGGAGCCCAGGAGGCCGTTGTTGCCCCAGTAGACCGTGCCCGAGGGCGAGGTGACCTTGAGGTCGAGGTTGTTGATCCGATGCAGGGCGCTGGAGGTCGTCCCCGGCGGATCCCGGAAGATCATCGTCGCCTTGAGCGCCGGCTCGCCGGCCTCGACGGTGAGGGTGTGGACCGTGCTCCCGAGGGGCGCCAGGACGTCCGACTCATCGACCACGAAGGTCTTGTCCCGCAGGTTGTACGCGCCGGTCAGGTCGGGGCGGCCCCAGCCCTGGTGGACCCGGGTCAGGTCCGCGCCCGTCCCGCTGAAGTTCCACTGACGCGCCGTGTTGATCAGCAGCGCCTTCGCCGTGGTGTTGTGCGGCCGGTCGTCGAAGGGGTCCGCCGCCGGGGCGGAGTTCCCGAAGACGCCGTTCCCCCACATCTCCATGAGCATGCCGAGGTGGCCGGCGACGATGGGCGTCGCGCCGCTCGTCCCGCCGAAGCTCGAGTAGTAGTTGCCGCTGGAGTAGCCGCCCGACCCCACGATGTCCGTGGTGAGGGTGGAGTCGTAGAAGCTCGAGAGGTCCGGCTTGATGCGGCCGTCAGCGGCCGGCCCGATGCTCGCACCCGAGTTCCAGGCGTCGTCGGCCTCGCTGAGCGTGTTGTAGTGACGCACGCCCCCGACCGAGATGATGTTCTTCGCCCAGGCCTGCGGACGGGAGTCCTGGTTCCCGGCGTTCGACTGGGACTGCAGGATGCTGAACTTCTCGTGGTCGAAGAGGATCAGGTCGAGGTCCTGCGAGATGCTGGTGTACGCGGTCGTCCGCGAGTTGCCCCAGCTGTTGGTCTGCAGGATCGCGCGGAAGCTGCCGCTCGGGTCGTCCAGCTCGCGGGTGTGGTTGTAGCGGCTCCCGGAGAGACCGCTGTAGTACGCGGCGATCAGGAGCGCCTCGGGCAGGATGCCGCGCGCGGACGCGTTTCCGGCGCCGGATCCCGCGACGATGCCCGAGCACGCCGTGCCGTGGCTCCCCACGACCATCGAGCCGTGGACGACGTGGTTGGCGAGGTCGGGGTGGGTCAGATCGCAGCCCCCGTCGAGCACCTCCACGCGGAGGGAGGAGCCGGTGAGGCCCAGGGCGCTCTCCACGAAGTTGGAGCCATGGAACTCGCGGGCGTTGTTCACGTCCTCCTCGGGGGCGCTCCAGCGGTCGATCCAGGCGACGTCATCGGAGGCCACCAGATCCGCGAGGGCCTCGGAGGGCACCGTCACCGTCATGAGGAAGGTCTCCCGAGAGACGTCGACCACGCGGCCGCCGAGCGACTCCACGAGGGCGACGGTCGGGGCCTGGCCCGCCGGACCGCGGCGGAGGGTCAGCAGGTTGACGGTCACCGCCGTCTGCGGGCTGACGCCCTCGGCGAGCGGCAGCAGCTCGCGCTCGACCTTGTAAGCAGGGTGGTACTCCCGGACAGCGCGCACGAAGGGCAGGGACGCGATGATCCGCAGGGAGCGCGCGTTGGCGGTCACCAGCAGGGCGTGGCGCGGCACCACCCGATGCACCTCGGCACCCGCCTGGACGAGGCGCTCCTGAAGCGGGGGGGACGGCGGCACCTCGAGCTGCACGAGGTGCAGGCCCGAGTCGGACCGCGCCTTCAGGCGGCTGGAGACCGCCGGCTCGCCCTGCAGGGGGTCGTGGGCGCCGTAGCGCAGGAGCAGCTCGTGGCTGATGGGCCGAACGATGTCCCAATCCTCGCCGTCGGGGCTCGCGGCGTACCACTGGGTCGTGGAGCCGTCCGCGGCGACCTCCTGCCAGCGCAGGAACTGCGCCCCCTGGTCCGGGGCGCCCACCGAGCGCACCTCGGAGATCGCGGCCATGGAGGTCCTGAGGACCTCCTGTCCACCCACCGTCTCGACGGTGAGTCGCTGCGCTCCCCCCGGGAGGAGAGCGATCTCGTGGGTCTGGGCGAAGCCGAGGCTGGACAGGAGTCCGAGCGCGGCGAGGAACAAGAGGTTCTTCATGGCAGGCGATGTCTCCGGAAGGGGGTGACTACACATCCGAAACGTATCCAGCCCCTGGCAATTGGCCCAGGTAGGGGTTTTCCCTAAAGACCTTATCCAGAACCACCTTCCGAGCCCCGCGAGCCGCCCCCACCTCCGATCGGGGCGCGCCAATGCCCCTCTTGCCCCCTTCAGGGCCGTCCGGCTGCACGGGAACGCCCCTCAACCCTCACCGCGGACCCCGGGGAGAATTCTGAAACAACATCGTGCTCCTTGCGGGATTCCTGGCGGTGCCGCTCAGGGGAACTGCGGCATCAAGGCCAGCAGGCGATCGCGGATCGCGAGGACCGCTGGCCCCTGAGGCGCGACCAACAGGTCGTGGAGCTCATGGGGATCCGCCTGGAGGTCGTACAGCTCCTGGGCAGGGATATCCGGGCGCTCGATCAGCTTCCACCGACGGGTGCGGATGGCCCGGAGCTCGGGGACCTGGGAGGTGGCCCCAGGGAAGGGGAACTGATGGAAGTAGAGGTGATCCCGTTCACCATCGGCGGCCGGGTCGATGAGCAGCGGCGCGAAGCTGATGGAGTCCTCGGCCATGGCCTGGGGAGCCGGCTGGCCCACGAGGTCCAGGACCGTGGCGAAGACGTCGGTCACGTGCACCAGCTCGTCACACTCGGCTCCCCTGGCCACCCGCGGCCCGGCCACGATGAAGGGGACGCGAACGCCCCCCTCGTAGGGGCTGCGCTTGCCGTGCCCCATGGGCCAGGGAGGGAGCACCGTCACGTTGGGAGAGCCGTTGTCCCCGATCACGAAGACGTAGGTGGTCTCCAGATCGATCGCTGCCAGGAGGAGGCCCAGGTGGTGATCGAAGGCCTCCACCATGGCCTTGTGCATGAAGGGCTCGAACGTCGGATTGCCCTGGGTATGCAGGTAGCTGGGAGGAACGTGCCAGGGGGAGTGCGCGAGGATCGGACAGTGGTAGACGAAGAAGGGCTCCCTCAGCCGACCGAGGATCTCCGTTCCCCGGCGGGTCAGCGCCGACGGGAAGTAGCCCGACTCGTTGCGACGCACGCCGTTGACGTGGGTCGTCCAGTGAAAGTAGGTGGGCGACCCGACGTAGCCGACCGCCGCGTCGAACCCCGACTCGATCGGGTGGGTGTCGCTCCCCCCCGCGTCGCGCAGGTGCCACTTGCCGAGGGTCACGGAGGTGTGCTCCGGGAGCGCCTCCGGCAGGATCGTCTCCGAGAGAGGGAGCGGCGTGGACACCCCATCGAACGACGCGATGATCGTCCCGATCCCGGTCCGGTCCGAGTGCCGGCCCGTGAGCAGCGCGGCGCGGGTCGGGCTGCAGACGGGGTACGCCCAGGCGTTTCGGAAGAGCACTCCCCTCGCAGCCAGCGCGTCGAGGTTCGGCGTCGGCGGCGCGTCCGCGTGATCGGCGTAGGCGCCCACCTTGTCGCGGCCGATGTCGTCCATCAGCACCACCACCACGTTGGGTGCTGTGGAGACGGGCCCCTGAAGGAGCGCGGCCAGGATCGAGAGCGCCAACATTCCCTCCAAGCTAGCAGCAAGTCCCAGGCGCGCACCTGAGAGCGCCCCTGGGGGCCCTTGCGGGGGATACCCGCCCTTCAGAGCCCGGGCCGGGCCCGCGGCTCGCTGCCCGGGACCGCGGTCACTGGAGCGCCTCGAGGCGCTCCAGCAGGCCCTCGACGAAGGGCTCCAGCTCTCCCACCTCACCGAGCTTCTTCTCCGCCTCAAGGCGCTCCGGTCCGAGCGCCTCCGCGACACGCCGCCGGTCCGGCTCACGTTCCCTCTCGTCGTCCTCGGGGAGGGGGGTCCCGATCTCTTGCCGGATCCGCTCCGCCCTCGCGTAGAGCCGCGCCGAGACCTCTGGCTGCCCGACCGCGGACAGGAGATCTCCGCACACATCCAGGACGCCCGTCACGTGGTACATGGCCCCGAGCTCCAGATTGAGTCTGAGCGCCTTGGACGCGTGCCGAGCGGCTTGCGGGAGCGCCTCCCCGCGGAGCTCGATCGTCGCGAGGTTGGTGTGGCACCCGGCGACGCCGGACGTGTCCCCCAGCTTCTCCCGTACCTCGAGGCTCTCCAGCGCCAGGCCCCTCGCGGCGCCAAGGTCGCCCTCGAGGATCGAGATCACGCTGAGGTTGTTGAGGCTCGCGCCGACCTGAGCCTGGAGGCCCAGCGCGCCGAAGTGCTCACGGGCCGCCTCGAAGGCGGTGCGCGCTGCGGACAGGTCGCCGCGCCGCTGGGCGACGACCCCGAGGTTTCCCATGGCGGAAGCGATGCCGCGCCGATCGTCGGCCTCACGGCTCAGCTCCAGGCTCTTCGTGTAGAGCTCCTCCGCCCGCTCGTACTCCGTGCGGTACTCCGCGAGGTTCCCCAGCCCCGAGAGCGCCATCCGGCGCGACGACAGGTCGCCGGCCTTCTCGCCCTCCTCGAGGAGTTGACGCAGCCGCTGCTCCGCCTCCTCCAGCTGGCCGAGGGCCTGCGCGAGCCGGCCCGCCCAGAAGAGTAGATCCCGGCGAAGCGAGGCGTCCAGGTGCGAGGCGTCCACATCGAGGAGCTCTGAGAGGTGACGACGTCCCTCCCGCCAGAACCCCGAGTTGTACCAGTACTCGGCGAGCGCCGAACCCACCACGAGCCCGGCCT